>JAZQLB010000160.1:0-17113 GCA_045542475.1 Lachnospiraceae bacterium
AATGTACGTGAAGACTATATTATGAAAGGAAAATACATATGATTATTAATAATAAGGATAACTATATAGATATGATGGCGAAGCTTGTTGAAGCTTTGGGTTATAAGGATATAAAGAAGAATGACAACGATAGTGCTATAAGCATTACTGCAAAAAAGGATGGTAAGTTATATGGTTTCGTATGCAGATACGATATAGATGCCATAAAAGGCAAAGCGATGGAGGAGTTCATTGAAGCCTGCAATAAAGCTAAGATAGACGTTCCTGTATATATGACAAACAGCTCCTTTGCTTCCTCTGCCAAGAAGCTTGCAGATGCCGAGGGTGTTCTTTTATGGGATCGTAACTATATTGACCGTATAGCCATAGGTGTAGATGTAGCCTTCGACCGTAGTGAACCAAAGAAAACCAGTCACACAGCCTTCTATATAACAATAGCAGTATTAGTAACCCTGATCCTTGCTGCCACCGTAGTAATCTATTTTAACCCAACCCTCTTCGGCTTATTAAAGTAGTACATTGTATATCTTAATCAAGCACCAGTCGCCCTACATTTGTCTGAGACAAATGTGTCAGAGACGTCCGGTGTAGCTTCTTTATTATATTATTATATTGTAGTGATACATAGAAAAACAAAAAGCCGCTACCATCTCTTTGTTTTTCGTCCGGTTATCACCCACAACAAAAAAAGAGGCTTAATCCAGCCTCTTACACATGCAGTCGAAGGGAGTTGAACCCTCACGGACGTAAGTCCACATGAACCTGAATCATGCGCGTATGCCAATTCCGCCACGACTGCTTAACAATGCTCATATATAATAGCACTTAGGACAAGCCTATGTCAAGATATAAATAATAAAGCTGCTACAATTTGTCAAAATTGGCTATACTATTGCGAAAATAAAAAAATTAATAAAATTTTAAAAAAGGTATTGCATTTTATTTTAAGGTGTGATAATATACATCATGTCGCTGGTGAACAGCGATAAAGCACATAAGCAGTCGTGGCGGAATTGGCATACGCGCTAGACTAAGGATCTAGTCCATATTGCTTGGGTGCGGGTTCAAGTCCCGCCGACTGCACTGGAAGGAATCTTCGTAAGAAGGTTCCTTTTTTGTGCAGAAAATGGCAGTGGTAAGATACAATATCGGTATTTATTAAGAAACAATAAAAAATATTAATAGGAAATTAAAGTTATTATACTTGTCCTGAAAACTTGAATTTTCGTTTTTTTTGTGATAATATACATATATTAATGCGGTAGAGGTCCGTAAGGTTTTTGGAGGTTTTATGAGCGACTATTTTTCAGAGTATATTGTTAAGAGAAAGACACCGAAGAATGTGCAGATTATTAAGATACTGCTTACAGTTCTCTGTGTAGTTTCTATATTGATTTGGATAGTACCGGCAGGTATATTTGTATCGGCTATACTTATTTTCTTAACATGGTTATACTATAGAAATAATGATGTTGAGTGGGAATACACACTTGTGGAGAAGTCCCTCTATGTGGACAAGATTATGCAGAAGGCTAAGAGAAAAAGAATGGCTGAATATGATCTTACCAAGATGGAGGTTGTAGCACCAGAGGAGTCATATCATGTTAAGGAGTACGACAGACGTAACCTTAGAGTACTTGATTTTACATCATGCATTCCTGACAATAAGAAGTTTGCATTAATAATTATGCATAACAATGAATTAATTAAGGTAATGTTTGAGCCAAGTGAAAGAATGCTTAAGGAAATGAGAGACGTTGCTCCCCGTAAAGTTTATACAGAGTAAATTGTTAATACTTTAAGGTGTCAGAGCGTTGCTTTTGGCACCTTAGTCATTATTTAAGAAAATTTTCAAACTTGTGCGAAACAGTTATTGACTTTTTATTATTATTTTGCTAACATTTAGAAATTATAATAACAATTATTTAAAATGAGAAAGCGAGGATAATGAAATGGGTAAGATTATCGGCGAGGGAATTACATTTGATGATGTGCTTTTAGTGCCTCAGTATTCAGAAGTAACACCTAATATGATCGACTTATCAACTAATCTCACTAAGAAGATCAGACTTAATGTTCCAATTATGAGTGCAGGTATGGATACCGTAACTGAGCACAGAATGGCTATCGCTATGGCAAGACAGGGTGGTATTGGTATCATCCATAAGAATATGTCAATAGAGGCTCAGGCAGAAGAGGTTGACAAGGTTAAGCGTTCAGAGAACGGAGTAATTACAGATCCATTTTATTTATCACCAGACCATACATTACAGGATGCTGATAATCTTATGGCTAAGTTCAGAATATCAGGTGTTCCTATTACAGAGGGTAGAAAGCTGGTTGGTATCATTACTAACCGCGACCTTAAGTTCGAGAAGGACTTTACTAAGAAGATTAGTGAGTGTATGACAAGCGAAGGTCTTGTTACTGCTAAGGAAGGTACTACCTTAGAAGAGGCTAAGCAGATTCTTGCTAAGGCTAGAAAAGAGAAGTTACCTATCGTTGATGATGATTTCAATCTTAAGGGACTTATTACAATTAAGGATATTGAGAAGCAGATTAAGTATCCACTTTCAGCTAAGGATGCACAGGGAAGACTTCTTTGTGGTGCTGCTGTAGGTATTACACAGAATATTATGGAGAGAGTTGATGCTTTAGTTAATGCTAAGGTTGACTGTATCGTAATCGATTCAGCTCATGGACATTCTAAGAACATTATTAATACAGTTAAGATGGTTAAGGAGAAATATCCTGACCTTCAGGTTATCGCTGGTAATATTGCTACTGGCGAGGCAGCCAAGGCTCTTATCGATGCTGGTGTAGATGCTGTTAAGGTTGGTATCGGACCTGGTTCTATCTGTACAACAAGAGTTGTTGCAGGTATCGGTGTTCCACAGATTTCAGCTGTTATGGATGTATATGAGGTAGCTAAGGAGTATGGAATTCCGGTTATCGCTGATGGTGGTATTAAATTCTCAGGAGATTTAACAAAGGCTATCGCAGCAGGTGCTAACGTATGTATGATGGGTAGTATCTTTGCAGGCTGTGACGAGGCTCGTGGAGATTTCGAACTTTTCCAGGGTAGAAAGTATAAGGTATACCGTGGAATGGGTTCTATCGCAGGTATGGAGAACGGAAGCAAGGATAGATATTTCCAGACAGATGCTAAGAAGCTTGTTCCAGAAGGCGTAGAAGGACGAGTTGCATACAAGGGTATGCTTGAGGATACTGTATTCCAGCTTATGGGTGGTTTACGTTCGGGTATGGGTTACTGTGGAACTCCTACTATAGAGGACCTTAAGGAGAATGGTAAGTTTGTTAAGATTACAGCAGCTTCTCTTAAGGAAAGTCATCCACATGACATTCATATTACAAAGGAAGCTCCTAACTATACAGTAGATCGTTAATTTTGTTAATAACAGAGCATGGGGCAGAAAATGAAGAAGACGACTATATTAATATCAGGTCTTTTGAGCATATCTGTACTTATGCTTGTGATACTGATAGTATTATATACAGGACAAACGAATACACTACCTGAAGAGAATTCGTCACAAGCAGCTACAACTGGGATAATTGAGCAGACATCGGTCATGGAGACAACTACACAGGCGCCTACGATTCCTGATTGGGCAGTTTACTTTGAAGATGAGATTATTGTGGATTTGCTTCCTGTTAATCCATACTCAAGACCGGGAACAGCTCTTACAGAGGTTAATGCCATTGTTATACATTATGTTGGTAATCCGGGAACTACGGCAGCTCAGAACAGAAGCTATTTTGAGAATCTTATGGAGACAAAGGAAGCAGAGGCGAGCAGTCATTTTATAGTAGGTCTTGATGGAGAGATTATCCAGTGTGTGCCTCTTAATGAGTATGCGTATGCTTCTAATAAGCGTAATGCAGACACCATATCCATTGAAAGCTGTCATCCGGATGATACAGGTAAGTATAATGATGTTACCTATGATTCCATGGTGGCTCTTGCAGCGTATTTGTGTGTTATATATGACCTTGACCCAATGGAGGATATTATCAGACATTATGATGTGACCGGCAAGGAGTGCCCGAGATATTTCGTGGACAACGAAGATGAATGGGACAGGTTTAAACAGCAGGTAGAGGCTTATATTAAGAAAAATTAATATTTATATACGAAACACAGACAGTTGTCAGAAGGTATTCGGACGCTGTCTGTGTTTCGTTATATAGAAAACAAGTTCTATTGAAATATGACCCTATATATGTTATAAATAACTCATTAAATTAATTTGCTCCGGTGATTTTTATGAAGAACAAAAATTTTTTACAAAGTCTAATATGCGCATTTCATGGTCTGAAGAAGGGCTTTCGCTCTGAACGTAATTTTAAAATATATATTGCTATATCATTGACCTTTCTGATATTCAACATTCTGCTTTCGGTGGGAGTGTATGATTACTTGATTTGGTTTGTCTTATCCTGCTTTACATTTGCAACGGAATATATTAATACGGCAATAGAGCGTGTATGCGACCATATGTGTAGCGAAAATCATGAGGATATTGCGTTTATAAAAGATGTGGCGGCAGCAGCCGTGCTTGTGTCAGGCTTTGCCTTTTTCATCGGAGAGGGACTGGTTATTATTCCGAGGCTGTTATGATTATTAAAATGTACATAACCATGATGCCGGTTATTCTGGCAGGAATTATAAATATGATATTTGTTAAGACATCCTTTGCCAAAAGGCATAGTATGCCTATGGATGGTGGCAGACTGTTTGGTGACAACAGGAGACTTTTCGGGGAGAATAAGACATGGATTGGTTTTGCCGGAATGATAGCAGCAGGGGCTGTGGCTCAGGTGCTTTGGGGCTTGGTGTGCAGTTTGGGCTCAGGCTTGCTGGCAGGAATGAACTATTTTTATGATTATCACGAAAATACTCTTATTTTTAATGTATGTGCAGGAGCCTTATGTGGCTTTGCATATGTGCTTTTCGAGCTGCCTAACAGCTTTATTAAGAGACGGCTTGATATTCCCTGTGGTAAGACTGATAGGGGTTTAAAGGGGAAGCTTTTCTTTGTGATTGACCAGATTGATTCACTTATTGGAGTGGCGCTTGTTTTTGCAGTTATATATCCGATGCCAATCTGGCAGTATTTTCTATATATTCTGCTTGGGGCTTTAACACATATTGGAGTGAATTTTATATTGTATAAAACAAAAATACGAAAGAATTTCTGAGGTGTATATGATAGGAAAATACAATAAATCAGTAATACTTACATATATCGGAGTATGCTTATCCATAACAGGAATGGCACTTACCTATAATGGAATGACAGGCTGGGCAATGATATGTCTTGTGTTTGCTGGAATATGTGATTTGTTCGATGGAGTGGTTGCACGCTGCTGTAAGCGTACTGATGAGGAAAAGCAGTTTGGCATACAGATTGATTCAATGGCGGATATGATTTCCTTTGTGGCATTTCCGGTGGTGCTGGGGATGCAGGTGGCAGAAGCGGCTGGAGCATTTGTGCTGCCTGTAATGATGATATATTCCCTATGCGGAATAATAAGGCTTGCATGGTTTAATATGACTACTAATGCCGAGGGAAGCAAGGGCTATTATGCAGGACTTCCTGTGACCTATGCAGCATTAATTTTTCCGATATTGTGGCTTTTTGAAGGGGTAATTGGTGCAGGGCTGTTTTCAGTTCTGTGGCTGGTGGCATACGTAGTAATTGCCTTTTTGTTCATACTTAATGTAAAAATACGCAAGCCGGGCGGTATCTGGTATGGTATATTTGGTATGACTGCCATTGTGGTAACTGTCATAATAGTATGTAAGGAGCTGTTATGAGGATTTACGACAGGCAGGCTGGTAAGTATATAGAAGAAAAGGAATTTGAAAAGAAGAAGCTGGAGCTTCTGTATAATACGCTGCCGGGAAGAATTCTGCTTAAGCTCATTTTTGCAAGGCGTTATTATTCGGTATTTCACGGGTGGCGTATGAGAAGTAAGGCTTCTGTTAAAAGGATTGTGCCCTTTATGGAGGAATATTCCATCATCTTAGAGGGCTGTGAAAAGAAGAGCTTTTCATCCTTTGATGATTTCTTTACAAGGAAAAGAGAATATCATACCGAAGCTTCATCTGACAAGCTGATTGCAGGAGCGGATGGAAGACTTTCGGTGTATAGGATAGATGAGGATCTGACACTTAGGATTAAAAATAGTGTGTACACTCTTTGTGAGCTTACAGACGGCAGAATGGATATATCTGCTTATGCAGGAGGAATGTGTCTGGTGTATCGTCTGGCGGTGGAGGATTATCACAGGTATGTTTTTATTGATTCAGGAAGGATTACGGACAGTATAAGCATTAAGGGAGAGTTTCATACCGTAAGACCTGTATCTGAGAAATACCGTGTTTTCAGCCGTAATCACAGAGTATGTACGCTTTTAAAAACGGATAATTATGGAGAGGTGCTTCAGATAGAGGTGGGAGCTCTGCAGGTGGGAAAGATTAATAATCATCCAGTAGAGAACTTTAACAGGCTTGATGAAAAGGGATATTTCAGCTACGGAGGCTCAACCATTATACAGCTCTTTAAAAAGGGAGCAATAGAGCTTGATGGAGATATAATGGACAAGGACTGTGAGGTACTGGTAAAAATAGGAGAGGTAATCGGTAGTCGCAGATAAGGGAGGAAAATATGTTAAAGAGACTTAACATTTATTTTAAGGAAATGTACCCAATCATACCAAGATTATTATTAGGTATGATTGTTTTTGGGGAAATATATTTTATCGTTATTCTTAATTACGGGGTAACGGAATTTCATATTAACTGGCAGGAGTTAATTGGCGGCTTTACGGTGTTCAGCTTCCTGTTGTGGTTGCGAATTGCGGATGATTTTAAGGATTATGAGCTGGACTGCCGTTTGTTTGCACACAGACCTCTGCCTTCGGGACGTGTTAAAAAGAAGGATTTGGCGATATTTGTAGCAATTCTTATTGGTGTTACGGTATTTCTTAATCTTACCTTTATGAACAACTTTGGGTTCTTTTTGTTCCTGTATATATATGGAACTTTGATGTCACTGTGGTTTTTCCATAAAAAGAAAATCCAAAAGAGTCTGCCGCTTGCCCTTGTGACCCATAATCCGGTACAGATGATTATGAATATCTACATAATCTCATTTACCTGTATTAAGTATGGTCTTGAGGCATTTTCACTGACTAATTTCCTTGCGGCGTGGACCTTGTATTTCCCGGCACTTATCTGGGAGGTATCACGTAAAATCAGAGCCCCTAAGGACGAAACAGAGTATGTTACATATTCAAAGCTTTTCGGCTATAAGAAATCCATATTGTTTGTGCTTATACTTACATGGGTGGATATTCTTACTAATGTGCTGTTGGTGTGGAATCTTAATAAGATTTCTGTTGTGGCATTGCTTCTTAATACCTGCTGGATGACCCTTAAGTTTGTTCAGTTTATAAAGAATCCGGAGCGTTTTAAAATCGTTGAAAAGGTGGAGCGCTACACATATATTCAGGAATCAATGATGTTACTTACAATCGCAGCCTATATAATATTCGGAGCAATTTAATATGATTATTACAAAGGAAAATTATAAAAAGCATTCAATCGGAACAAAGGCGGCGAACCTTTTTGCTATGCAGGCACATGGAATCAATGTGCCTGATTTGTTTTGCACGGACATATATTCTGCACATGAGGCAGCAGGCTATGCTATGGAGAAATATCCAGATGTACATACCTTTTCTGTAAGGTCATCAGCCTTGGCGGAGGATGGAAGTGAGGCTTCCTTTGCGGGGCAGTTTTCGACCTATCTTAATGTGAACTGTAATGAGCTTGAGGAGTACATTAAGGAAACAGCAAAGCCTGTAACAAGTGAAAGCTTTAAGGAATACTGCATTCAGAATGGTATTGCAGATAATGAGCTTCATATTACAGTTATTGTGCAGAAAATGATTGAAGCAGATATGTCGGGGGTAATATTTACTGCTAATCCACAGGGCCTTCTTAACGAGACAGTGGTGGTAATAGGAAATGGAACAGGAGATAATGTGGTTGAGGATAAGGTGGATACGACCACCTATTATTATAATACAACGGATAAGCAGTATTATTATGAGAGAAATGCAGATGCCCCGCTTCTTAGTAATACCATGCTTGAGGAAATAATTAAGACTTCCATCAGCATAAAGGAATTGTTCGGATATGAGTGTGATATTGAATTTGCCATAAAGGACGGAACACTCTATATCCTACAAGCAAGAGCCATTACTACTTTGCCGGAGAATGTTTCACCGATTGTTCTTGATAACAGTAATATTGTGGAGAGTTATCCGGGAATTACGCTTCCTCTTACCCAGAGCTTTATAAAGGAAGCTTATTATTGTGTTTTCCGTTCGGTGCTTCTTAGGCTGACCGGTGAGAAAAAAACAGTTGCAGAGGCTGATGCTATTCTTAGAAGCATGGTGGATGCCTGCAACGGAAGAGTATATTATCGCATAAGTAACTGGTATGATATTATTATGTTTCTGCCATTTAGTAAGAAAATCATTCCCATATGGCAGGAGATGTTAGGGGTAAAAACCAAAACAGTAACTGCTCATACAGATAATAAGGTTGGTTTTATTACCCATGCCAAAGTGACATTTTCGTTTTTTAGGCTGATTATTAGCTGCCCAAGACTTATGGTGAAGCTTGATAAGTATTTTAGTGATATTGTTGAGGAGTTTGAAGGCGTTGATGTTTCATCAGCCTCATGCGAGGAGATACTTAACCATTATCAGAGAATAAAAACCATGGTTTCAGAAAAATGGGACATAACCTTGGTTAATGATATGTACTCCTTTATATACACAGGTCTTTTAAAGTCATGGCTTAAGCATAAGAAAATGTCTGATTATAAGGAGACGGCTAACCGCTATATTTCAGGTATTAACGGAATTGAGAGTATGAAGCCTGTTAATATGCTTATCAGTCTTGCAGCTCGTGCCAAGGCAGAAAACAGAATTAGTGAGCTTGAGGGGATAAAAACAAATGAAGCCTACTACAGCTACATAGCAGCAAAAAATGATTCCTATACAGAGGCTCTGAGTGAATACATAAAAAGCTACGGAGACCGTAATGTTAATGAGCTTAAGCTGGAGAGTAAAACCTTCCGTACTGACCCGGTGTTGCTTGTTGAGCGGATATTACAGTATGCGGCAGAAGATATTTCCTTGAAGACAGAAGCGAAGCTGGATAATGCCAAGTCTGACAAGCCACGAGGCATAACCAGCTTCCTTGCAAAAAGAGCCGCTCAAGGAATTAAAAACCGCGAAAAGTCAAGACTTCACCGTGGCAGACTGTATGGCATGATGAGAACCATGATGCTTACTGTTGGAGAGAAGCTTGCTGCAAAGGGACTTCTGTCAACGTGTGAGGATATTTTCATGCTTACCTATGAGCAGGTGGAGAAAGCGGTGCACAAAGGCACGGATATGACAGGGGCGGTTAGTTCTGTTAAGAGACAATACAATATATACGAACAGCTTCCGGCTTATTCAAGACTTGTATTTGCAGGCGAGGTCTTTGATAAGAAGCCGGTCAGTGTTGGCGAAATGCAGTTTGATACCAGGGAGGATGTATTTGTCGGCGTACCATGCTCAAAGGGCTGTGTGGAGGGCGAGGTACTTGTAGTTAATGACCCTGCAAATGCGGGGGATACCGCAGGTAAAATACTCGTTACCAAAATGACTGACCCGGGCTGGGTATTCTTAATTGCAGGAGCCAAGGGAATTGTTGCCGAAAAGGGTTCGCTTCTTTCGCATACCGCAATAATATCAAGGGAGCTTGAAAAGCCGGCGGTTGTTGGTGTTGATAATATTACAAGAATACTTAAAAACGGCGATTTTATCCGCATTAATGGAGGGACGGGAGAAATCCGTATTATAAAATGAGAGCTGTAGAAAAGAGAGATTTATTGGTAAAAGAGGTTCTAAATTTGTTGTGACGAGGGCAATTTACAGCATGCGTTGCAAATTCATAAGGAATGTTCACTGACGGCTGATGATATTCGTTCACATTTTGATTGGTTAGGGATTATTAGAAATAATTCGATGTTTCCTAATAATGATGCCGAGGTATTTATTGAAAAGGTGTTGTTGATGTGCGGAAAAGAATAAGGGAATAGTACCAGCAGTTGCACCTAAAGAATTATATGATGGTGGAAATTGGAAAGAGGGTTTAACCTGGCATTGTCATAACAGTTGTGTTGCAATACGGATTCGTATGGATTTTAAGGAGATTTTATAAATGAATTTTATTGACAAAGCATTTGAGAGCAATCTGAAGGGTGATGATTTTTTACAGGCAATGGCTGATATTTATTCAGAACCGGAAGTTAGAGAGATATTAGACAGATATCCGCAGTTTGTAAAAGATGTAATTCTTATAATTGATTATGATTACGAAATACAAATGGAAGGTTTGGATAATGTGATATATGGTCATTTGGGGGAAAGATTGCCTGAAATATTACAAGCATTGGATAATTGTGGAGCAAGTAATGAGGCTGATGTGTTGCGTCAAGCAAAGGCGATGATTCCAGAGGAGTATGATGAAAATTATGATATCCTTTGTGATAAATTAGCAATCCATAATGATTATGATAGCTTTTGGGATATGGTAAGAAATTATATTGATGCCTCTTTAAAAGCTTAAATTTTGAGGGCTTACTGGGGGTGTGTGAAGATACAAAAAAAAGTAAAAGAGGAAGTCAAACAAATGGGCTACATCATACATAAAAAGGATAACAGCGAGGAATTTATCGAGAAGTTTATAGCATTGCCAAAAGCTCTATATAATAAAAATGAGCTTACCCAAAGCGAAAATGAGGAACGGGCACTGCTTACAGGAAAACATATATTAAGTCATTATTTTTCCTTTAAGGGGCTTATGGTGGCAGACGAAAAGGGAACAATTATATGCCGTTGTGCCATAACTATATATCCTGATGATAAGACGGCATATATGGGTTTTTTTGAAAGCTATGATAATGTCGAGGCTGTAAAACTGCTTTTTGAAACAGCAGAAGAGTTAGCAAAAGAGGCAGGTGCAGTAAGTATTTTAGGACCCGTAGATGCTTCCTTCTGGATAAAATACAGGCTTAAAACCAATCATTTTGGCAAGCCCTACACAGGCGAGCCCTACAATCTGCCATATTATCTTAAGCTATGGCAAGAATGCGGCTATAATGTAACAGAGCAGTATTATTCCAACCATTATAAGAAAATCGAAAATAAGGTGGATTCAGAGAAATTTTCAAAGCGGCTCACAGATAAGCTTTCAGAGGGCTACGTTATTAAGAATGTAAGTAAAAAGGATTTTGACAGGGTATTAAAAGAGGTTTATAAAATGCTGATTGAGCTGTATGCTGTCTTTCCGGCATATAAGCGCATTACCGAGGAGGAATTTATCTCCCAGTACAGCTATTTTAAATCCATAATCAATTGCAGTATGGTGAAAATGGCATACTATATGGATACGCCTGTAGGTTTTCACATCAGCATTCCTGACTATGGAAATACAGTCTATGGAAAACTTGGTATATCAGACTATGTTAAAATTCTTATTAACCGCACCAGACCACGAAGCTACGTTATGCTGTATATGGGTGTGGATAAGGCTCACAGAGGTCTTGGCAGGGCCATTGCGGAGGCGGTACGAATGGAGCTTAGAAAAAAAGCTGTCCCTTCAATCGGTGCTTTGATTAGAAAGGGCAGCTTCACTAAAAACTATTTTCCCGCACTCATTGATTATGAGTACGAATATGTGTTATTGGAAAAGCAGTTATAGACTTAGAAAAACTTTTTTATCTTACAGGTAGGCTCTATGCCATCAAGAATAAGGTTGAGGGCATCATCAAGCTGCTCGGCAGGAATGTCAGAGTGCTTAAGCATGGCTAAAACCTTATTTTTCTGAAAGAGCATTACATAGCCGAATACATTAGTATACAGATGAGTGAATTCATCATATTTATGGAATACACGGACATCACAGGATGGAACATCAATAAGGATTCCGTTTTCCATTATGGTGAATTCGCAAGGCTCAATCTCAGCAGGGTTACGATGCTTAAGGTGATATCGGATGCTTGAGTTAAACTGCATTATAACCATTACAGGATATAAAAGAAATATAACAGTAATTATTGCCCACATGGTATCCATAGTTCCTGTAGTGAGGCGATATACGGCAATCCCAATACTTGCAATAATTAAAGCAAGAAGAATTAAGGTCTCATTTTTTGTTCTTACAAATCTGTTCCAATAGGTTACTTTCTTATATTCATCACCATCAGGCTTCTGAGTCGATGTGAATCTGATTGCACTTTTCATAGTTGTTTCCTTTCAAATATCTATGTATAATCATAACAAAGAATATTCTACACGAATTTGGGGCGGGAAGCAATAAAATAAATATAAAATTATACAGAGGTTAAATATGTGCATATTTAAGAATACACGGGAAGGGCAAAAGAGCATATTGCACCATAAGGGTGGCTTTTTTGTTGTATTGTATTTTATAGTATTAGCTGTCGGGCTTATAATGGTTAATTTTACAGCATTTAATTCCTATAGTAAAATCGGTCTTAAGGCGGTTATGCCATTAGATAGTATTTTATTCCTGTTGGTAGGACTTTTATTATTAGGAATATCATGCTTTGCTTTTTTACAGCTATATAAATATAAAACTGGAAAATTATTTGCCTTTTATTCATTAATGATTGGCATATCCATAGCGCTTGCTCCTTGCAGCCGCATAAATACAGAGCTGGTGACATTTTGCCGTGCTATACTTACAATAGCCAGCAGTGTTATGCTTTTTGAGGTTATTGGGTATTTAACGCTTCTTACTAAGCAAAAAATGTATAAGCTGTGCCGCATAATATTGGCAGGTGTAGCTATATCAGGGATATTTGCGCATCTTCTGTCATTATTTTCGATTAGTAGTATATGGATATATATTATTGCCACAGAAAGTGTTAATGGGAGTGTTATTTTATCAGCACTGTTTAGTCTTATAGTAATGGGAATCGATTATCGAAAAAGTAATGCCTATGCACGAAAGCAGAGTAAAATCCTGCTTTGGGGTATTGGAATGGGAGTTGTTTTGTATTTTCTTGCTTCCATATCTCCAAATGTATTTATGGTACAAAATGTAGAGTCGGATACGCAGACATATATAGAATTGGCTGTTGTGCCATCAGATACTGTAGTAATGTCAATACCATTACTGCTTTTTTCAGGAGTAAGTATTGCAATTATTTTTATGATGCTTCGCAGAGAGTTTGTGGTTAATGATATTCGCTTAAAAATAAAATACTTTATTATGGTGCCTCTTTATTTGGGCATATTTAATACAATTATATTTGCATATGCGAATTGTTCTTTGTGGCTGCTTGTGATAATTAATTTTCTTCTTCTGATACCATTTATTAAGTGGTGTTGTACAATACTTTGTCAGACAGTAAATGAAGAGGAATACTCGTATCAGTGGAGTATTATGAAGGCAATAGAAACAGAAAAACAGGAACTGGCTGCATATCTGCATGATGATGTATTGCAGTCCCTTATTGCATTCTATAGACAGGTTCAGGCTGATGAAAGTAAGAGATATGAGGATATGAAGCCTGCCCTTTCTAAGTTGATATCACAGATACGAAGCGTTAGCCATAACTTATATCCTACGATAGTAGAGGACTTGGGACTGGAGCAGAGCCTTAATATCTTCATTAATGGGCTTAAGGAGGACTATCCGGAAGTGAATGTGGATTGTGAATATAAGCTGATGGAGGGGATTTTGCCTAAGGTATATGCACTTACCTTTTATCGCATTATAAGAGAGCTGGTAACAAATGCAGCAAAGCATTCAGGGGGCTTACAGGTAAAGTGTATACTTAGTGAGGATGATAATGAGTATTATATTTGCGTGCAGGATAATGGTAAGGGTTATAGCGCATTTAAAAATGATGATTTAATTAAATCACCCCATATGGGATTATATACAGTAAAAAGGCAGGTATCGGGCTTGCAGGGACATATGAATTGTGAATCCGGTGCGCAGAGCGGAACAAGCTATAATATCTATTTTCCGAAAAAGGAGGAGTAAGGCATGAGCCATAAAATAAAGATTATGATTGTTGATGACCATTCAATGGTGGCAACCGGCTTGGCAGCAGAATTAAAAGAACAGCCGGATTTTCACGTGGTAGATGTGATTACCTCACCGCAAATGGTGTCAGACAGTATTGCGAGTAATACACCGGATGTAATATTAATGGATATCAGAATGGGCATATATAATGGTATTCAGATGGCGGAGGATATTAAGGCACAATATCCTGAAATCAAGGTTGTGCTTATGTCTGGGTATAACATGGGACAGCTTGCAAAAAACAGTAAGGCGGATGCCTTTGCATCAAAGGAAGAGCCGATAGAGTCTCTCTCATCAACTATCCGCAAGGTATGCCTTGAAGCAGCAACAGTTTTTCCGGCGGATAGTTCATATGAGGAGCGTTTGACGGAAACGGAATGCAAGGTATTGAATCTGTTAGGTGAGGACTTAACCAGAAAAGAGATTGCAGCAACCCTGTACATATCTGAGAAAACCGTAGCAAATCATATTACGGTAATTTTAAGAAAACTTAATGTACGTTCAAGAATAGGTGCTGTACTTAAAGGTGTTGAGCTGGGGCTGATTGATAGCAGTGCAGTATAAAAAATTATAAAAGAATAGGATATGTCAATAGGACTTTCATGCAAAGCTTTTGCGCGGAAGTCCTATTACTTTTATATGGGGATAGATATATAGTGTGTATTGGCAGATTATTGAAAAGGCAGCTTTGAGAGTCTGTTTATTAAAGATTAGAGAGGTGGAAAAATGTCATCTAAATATGTACTGGAGGTAAAGCACCTTCAAAAATCCTATGGACGTCATGAGGTGTTAAAGGATATAAGCTTTATGGTTAAGCAGGGGGAGATAGTCGGACTTCTTGGAAAAAATGGTTCAGGAAAAACTACAATGATTAAGTCTGTTTTAGGACTGTTAAAGCATTCCGGGGAGATATATTTCGAGGGGAAGAGACTTGATTGGCGGGATACACATACCATGAACCGTATTGGGGTATTAGTTGATACGGCTTTTTTTGAGGATATGAGTGCTTATGATAATCTGAGGATTATTATGATGTATACACCTAATCGCAATAATTCACATATGAGGAAGGATATTATGGAGCTGCTTGCATTTGTTGGACTTGAGAAAAATGCTAAGGAGAAGGTAAGGGGATTTTCTTTTGGAATGAAACAGCGTCTTGCTCTCGCGCAGGCATTAATTAATGAACCTAAGCTGCTAATTTTAGACGAGCCCTTTGTGGGACTTGACCCATTAGGTATTGTGCTGGTTAAAGAAAAGCTGATTGAGCTTTGCAAGCAGAAGAGGACCTCCATTATATTCTCAAGCCATCAGCTTTCAGAGGTGGAGGAATTGTCAGAGGATTTGGTGGTTATTGAGGATGGTTATGTGAAATATTTTGGGGCATATGAGGATTTGGCAAGGCAGAATAAGGAGTACCAGATTATTACGGATAAGCCTGTAACGGCAGAAATATTATCCGGGCTAAGAGCAAGGCAGTGTAAGGTGCAGGAGCAGGAAGAGAGGCATATTATTTTATTTCATGGGGAGAGAACACTGGATACTTCACTTCGATATTTGCAGGAAAATAATTTTGTAATATGCGAAATAATCAGAGAGGACAGACCTCTCGAAGCCTTGTTTGTATAAGGAGGAGCTATGAGTTTTTTTGAGATTGTAAGGGTAGAGCTGATAAAACTGCTTAAAAAAAGAATTTCCCTTTTATTATTGTTATTTTTGGTTCCTTCAGTGTTATTCGGGGTAGGAATGTCTCTTGGATTATCCTTTTTTGTGTCTGATGGAGATACAGGAGTGGAGGCAGTTGGTGAATCCTTATCAGGGTTTGGTTTCGCAGTTAATATGCTGGAGCAGGGGAAGTTTGTTATTTTTCTTGTTGTAATTATTCTAGCGGCATATATGCTGTCCGGGGAATTGGAAAACGGGCAGCTGAAGCAGGAAATTATAAGAATCTGTGGCAGGAAAAGGATTGTTACTGCAAAGTATATAGCGTTACTGCTGCTTGTTTTTGCAGGGATAATAACAAACTTGTTATGGTCATTGTTTATATATGGAATTTTTGTAGGGGGAACAAACTTTGGAAATGGTCAACTATATGATGAGTTCATTGTAACACATATGGGATATGTATTTTTTTCGTTATTGGGGATTGGGGTTGTAGTGGGAGTTACATTTTTATTTGGAACAAGATTAAAAACTTTTCCTTGCTTTGCTGTATCATATATTGTGTGGTTTGCAAGTCTCTATACGGAATTTTCAGAAAGGATAAAACTGCTGATACCTTATAACATGCCGAATTTTATATTGGAGAATGCAGGAGTGGGGATTAATTACGGAAAATATGTAGGGGTGTATGCAGGGTATTGTATTGTGTTTGTGCTTGCTTCAGGAGTGATTATAAGGGCAAGTGATATTAAGGTGTAGGGGGTGAGGTATATGGATTTTTGTTCTGTAATAAAAGTTGAATTTGTTAAGCTGTTAAAGAAGCCGCTTTCTTATGTAGTAGCTGCGGTGTTATTTATTCCAATATTTTATACATATTCCATTGTAACAGATGCACCGCTTTTGCAAATGACACCATCAGGGGTATTGGATTTTGCATTCGGGCAATGGAGCCTGCTTGGAATGACAGGATTGTTTCAAGTGCTATTTTCGTTGGTTGTAGTTAATTCATTTTCAGCGGAGCTTGATAAGGGTCAGATAAAAATGGAGGTGCTTCGTCAATGTGTAAGAAAACCGCTGGTTTATGCTAAATTCATTGTTCTGATACTATATATGCTGCTTTGTTATGTACTGTATATTGGTTTTTGCGTACTGGCTTATTACAGTATTGTAATTAATACTTCATATGGTACGGGGGAATTATTTTCGGAGGCTATTATGTCATATGGTGTTGGA
>JAZQLB010000161.1:0-2458 GCA_045542475.1 Lachnospiraceae bacterium
TCTGTTGCAGAACTTGATGTTATATACAAGTCAATAATATTATTTGCACCCATTAATATAATCTTTTCTGCACTTTTATTCCAAGGCTCTCGTGAAGTAAGTGCATCTATTATAACATTTGTATCAAGAAGAACTTTCACTAAATCTCCTCCAGCCTTTCTTTTTTTGCCGCTTCCATATCAGCATCCTTTGGAAGAATACCGAACAGGGACTTTGCCGTTTCAACCCTGTCCTGATGCGGATTGGTAAGCTTGGCTATTACCTTGCCGTTTTTTGTTATATAAATATCTTCTGTTGAAGATAGATATAAATATTTTCCGAGATTATTTTTTAATTCTGTTGCAGTTATTGACATAGGTATGCACCACCTTTCTTTGTACTTTTATTATATCCCATTCGTACGATTTTATCAATATTTTCGTCCATTTTTCTTTTAAAAAACAAACCTTGCAGAATCTCTTCCACAAGGTTTGCCCTATTTATATTTCTTTCAGAAATACTCACTATCCAATTTTACTTAAAGTACTTAACACCTGACTCAAATATCTTCATATCCTGCTCACCATAGATATTGATAGCCACAGCATCGCCGCGTCTCTCTGAATGAGCCATCTTACCAAGAATTCTACCATCTGGGCTTGTGATACCTTCAATAGCCATGTAAGAACCGTTAGGATTCCACTCCTCGTCCATTGTAGGAACGCCTGTTGTAACGTCAACGTACTGGGTAGCAACCTGTCCGTTCTCGAATAACTTCTTAAGCCACTCATCATTAGCAACGAAACGACCCTCACCGTGTGATGCCGGATTACAGTATACGCCGCCAAGCTGTGCCTCTGCAAGCCAAGGTGACTTGTTAGTTACAACCTTTGTGTATACCATCTTAGAGATATGACGACCGATTGTATTCATTGTAAGTGTTGGAGAATCCGGTGTCTGCTCAACAATCTGTCCGTATGGTACAAGACCAAGCTTAATAAGTGCCTGGAAACCATTACAGATACCAAGAGCAAGACCATCTCTCTCGTTAATAAGCTTATTAACAGCCTCTGCAATCTTAGCATTTCTGAATGCTGTAGCAAAAAACTTAGCTGAACCGTCCGGCTCATCACCTGCACTGAATCCACCCGGGAACATGATAATCTGTGCCTGATTGATTGCTGACTCAAACTCCTCTACAGAATCTCTGATATCTGCTGCTGTGAGGTTCTTAAATACCTTTGTTACAACATTAGCACCAGCTCTCTCGAATGCCTTTGTGCTGTCGTATTCACAGTTAGTACCTGGGAATACAGGAATAAATACTGTAGGCTTTGCAATCTTGTTCTTACATACATAGATGCTGTCTGCATTAAATACAGGTGTATCAAGAGCCTTTCCGCCAGGAACCGCAATACTTGGGAATACCTTCTCAAGTGTGCCCCTCCATGCATCAAGAGCATCTTCCATATCAATTGACATATCGCCGTACTCGAAGGCTGCCTTATCAGTAACCTCACCGATTACCACATAGCCCTCCGGAAGTAATGCAAGCTTGTCTGCCTCAACTTCGGCAACAATGTTACCGAATGCAGGAGCAAATAACTTATCAGCCTCTACAGCCGCATCAAGCTTAACGCCTAATTTATTACCAAATGCCATCTTACTTACAGCTGGAACAATACCCTTAGCATCAAGTGTGTATGCAGAGATAACAGCGCCCTCTCTGATAGCCTTTGTGATACCTGCGTAAAGCTTCATAATCTGCTCGTATACAGGAAGGTCGTATGCATCCTTCTCAATCTCAAATAATACAAGCTTGCTGCCTGCCTTCTTAAGCTCAGGAGTAATAATGTTCTTGTAGCTCTCTGTATCAACAGCGAATGAAACAAGTGTATTAGGAACATCCATATCATTGAATGAGCCTGACATACTGTCCTTACCACCGATTGATGGAAGTCCGAAGCCAAGCTGAGCATCATATGCACCAAGAAGTGCCTGGAATGGCTCTCCCCATCTGCTTGTGTCCTCTGTCATTCTTCTGAAATATTCCTGGAATGTAAATCTAATCTTACTAAAATCACCACCGGCAGAAACAATCTTAGCGATTGACTCAATTACCGCATAAATAGCACCGTGGTATGGGCTCCATGATGAAAGGTATGGGTCAAAACCGTAGCTCATCATAGATACTGTATCTGTTGAACCCTTAAGCAATGGAAGCTTAGCCACCATTGTCTGAACCTCTGTAAGCTGGTACTTACCGCCGTATGGCATAAATACTGAGCCTGCACCGATAGAGCCGTCAAACATTTCAACAAGACCCTTCTGAGAACATACATTAAGGTCCTTTAATGTCTCAAGCCACTTAGCCTTAACGTCTGTTACCTTTTCTGCCTTAAAGTAGTTATTCTCCTTAGTAGGAACATTAACTGTTACGTCTGTCTCCTGATGAGCACCGTTTGTATCGAGGAAGGCT
>JAZQLB010000162.1:0-10187 GCA_045542475.1 Lachnospiraceae bacterium
ATGGCTACGATCCGACTTGCTTACCTGAAGTGGAAAAGTCTTGGAGGAAAAGCCGTCGGAGATGATACTGCTATTGATTAGTACGTTTTTGGGATAAGTCGGTATAAAAACATGCGCCGGAAGTATTGATATAAGGATCCAGCCAGAGATTGCCGATGCCCAAAGTTAATAAGGAAACAAACTGTAAAGGAAGGAAGCTGAGTTTTAAGCCCAGGAGGCGAACTTTGCTTCCTTTCATTAACCATATACTCATTTTCATGGCTTTGGTTGCAGTAAGCCCGGGCATATCTACCAGCATATAATAAACAGGTTCAAAACACAAAGAAACCAGGAAATAAATCAATTCGCCGGCTGCCAGAATCAAATATGCGGTTCCCATACTTTTCATTACGGCAGGTTCTAAGGCAAATAAACTATCCAATGTGTAAGAAGGCATAATAAAAAGCGTATAGATGACATAAGGTAAGGTAAGGAACATGTGCATCAGTGACAACATCAAAGATACTTTTAATGCTTTATCCGGATTGTGAGAAAAGGCATAAAACAAATCGAATAAAGAGAGAGGTCTTTTTTCGGTGGTAACATTTAAATAAAAAGCAGCCACGCCCATTTGAAGCAAACCTCCGAATAAATTGGTAAGAAGGGTGGTAATTTCATAAAGAAAAAAGTCCAATATACTTCCACCGCCCGGAAACATCATTAGGCAGAGGGAACAGATGTTGTTGACCAAAATAGTCAAGATAGTAAAGAAGACTGCTGTCCATATATGGGACAGCAGTTGTTCTCTTGCTTGTGATTTGATTGTTTTAATTGATGAATACATATTACAGAGTCCTAACCCTTTTATTTGATAGAAACATCGAAGTTTTGACCTCTTAGGGCATCTCCCTGTTGTTCCTTTAACTGTTTCACATAGGGATTCTCTTCGTTGCCATATTTTATTTTGGTTCTGGTTTCGCCACCGGAGACATATGTCCGTCCGCACTCGGGACAAACTGCGGTTTTGAGACTGACACTTGCCTGAATAACTTTACCGTCACCCTGTGCAGCCTTTTTGAAAGCATTGGAAACGTGTTCCTGTTCGTGTGCGCGCACACGGCCGGCAGCTGCCATGGGGGATATATGTTGTGCAGATTTAAAGGAAACCATTTCATCGGAACCGTCCTGATACTTACGGTTTTCACAAGTTTGGCATTCAGTGGCAGGATTTGCTTTGTTGGCTGATTCTACCTTGCCGGTAGGTGAAATGTTTCCAGTGGGAGTTGCGGGAGTAACATTGGCAGCACCTGCGTATTGATAGTTCATGGCTCCCATATAAGCGATTCCGTTCATAGGCTTCTCCTTTCTGTAAATAATTATGCTGACACAAGATTAATCTGCAGTTGTATTTTCGGGAACTGAGAATAGGTAAGAGGTATATTCATCTACGCTCATTCCGTATATCTGCTCAAATGTCTGATTCAACTGCTGGCGATATTCTTCATTATAGGTAATATTATAAAACATAAATCCGGTATATGCCGTATTTCCGATTAAAGCAAGGCAAGATACAATGATTGCAATCTTGGCATTTAATTGGTAGGCGGGAGTGTTTCCTTTGGATAAGGAAGCAAAAATAATAGATAATCCGCCGAAAATATAAGGAAATATTACAGTGCCGAACAAGGTAGTAATTACTGCAAAGAAAGAGCATGTTCGCGCTGTTCTGGCCATTACAAAATGGCGATAATTAGGTTCGGAAGTGTTCATTTCGTCCTCTATAAAATAATTAAGTAGTCTTTTTTACAGTATAACATGAGAAAAAGGGATTGAAAAGGTAAAAAGCCACAGTTTTCCATGATTTTAGTTGCGAATTTTATGTGAAATCGGGTATACTGGGATAGGAATAGGGACAAGGTCCTTGGATTTGTAGGAGGATGAAATGGATATTGCATTACAGCTTGCAAAAGAATTGCAAATCAAAAAAGAACAGGTGGAGGTAACCGTTAAGTTAATTGATGAAGGAAATACCATTCCTTTTATAGCAAGATACCGAAAAGATGTTACCGGGAACCTGAATGATGAGGTGCTTCGTAATCTGAACGAGCGACTTACATATTTACGAAACCTGTGCGACAAGCAGGAGCAGGTAATCTCCAGCATTGAAGAACAGGGTAAAATGACAGAAGAGCTTCGTAAGCAGATATTGGAAGCAACTACTTTGGTGGCGGTTGAGGACTTATATCGTCCGTACAGACCGAAACGAAAAACCAGAGCAGGCATTGCAAAAGAGAAAGGTTTGGATGGTCTGGCAGAATTCATTCTTGCGCAGGAGGCAACAGAACCTTTGGAAAAGGCAGCTGAAGGATATTTATCTGAAGAAAAGAATGTCGCAACTGTAGAAGAAGCAATTGCGGGAGCAAGAGATATTATTGCGGAGATGATTTCGGATGATGCAGAACACAGAACTTACATCCGAGAAGCTACCATGGATGAAGGTATCATTATAAGCAGCCTGAAGAAAGAAGAGAAAGAAAAAATCTTCGAAATGTATTACGATTACTCCGAACCGGTCAAAAAAGCTGCAGGTCATCGTGTGTTGGCCTTGAACCGCGGCGAGGATAAGGATGTATTAAAGGTAAGAATTGAGGCTCCGAAAGAGAGAATTTTACAATATTTAAATAAAAAAATGTTAAAAAACGACAATCCGTACACGACACCGGTTATCAGGGAAGCTGCGGAAGACGCGTATGACAGATTGATTGCACCTGCCATCGAGAGAGAAATCCGTAGTGAATTAACAGAAAAAGCAGAAGATGGCGCAATTTCAGTATTTGGTAAGAACTTAGAGCAGTTATTGCTGCAACCGCCCATTTTAGGCAAGGTAGTGTTGGGGTGGGACCCTGCGTTCCGTACCGGTTGTAAGCTTGCTGTTGTAGATCCTACCGGCAAAGTATTGACAACCACGGTTATTTTCCCTACTGCACCGCAGAATAAGGTTGAAGAATCTAAAAAAATACTAAAACAAATCATTAAAAAGTATAATGTAGATTTAATTTCTGTTGGAAATGGTACAGCTTCAAGAGAATCCGAACAGGTTATTGTAGAACTTCTCAAAGAGATTGACCGACCTGTTCAATACGTAATTGTAAATGAAGCCGGTGCTTCGGTATATTCTGCAAGCAAACTTGCAACAGAAGAGTTTCCTAATTTTGATGTGGGTCAGAGAAGCGCGACTTCCATTGCCAGAAGATTACAGGACCCGCTTGCAGAGCTCGTTAAGATTGACCCTAAATCAATTGGTGTTGGACAGTATCAGCATGATATGAACCAGAAGAAGCTTGGCGAGGCACTTGAAAATGTAGTGGAGGATTCGGTTAATAAGGTTGGTGTTGATCTTAATACTGCATCTGCATCCTTGCTTGAGTATATTTCGGGTATTTCAAAGGCAATAGCAAAAAATATAGTTGCCTATAGAGAGGAAAATGGTCGTTTTTCAGATAGGAAGCAGCTTTTAAAGGTTGCTAAGCTTGGTCCTAAGGCATTCGAGCAGTGTGCAGGCTTTATGAGAATCAGCGGTGGAACTAATCCTCTTGACTCAACAAGCGTGCATCCTGAGAGTTATGAGGCAGCGACAGGTCTGCTTGAGAAATTGGGATATAACCTTAACGAGATATCAGCAGGCGGACTTGCAGGGCTTTCAGCTAAGGTTAAGGATGTTAAAAAGACTGCCCAGGAGCTTGGTGTCGGAGAACTTACACTTAAGGATATCATTAAGGAGCTTGAAAAGCCGGGCAGAGACCCTAGAGATGAGATGCCTAAGCCAATTCTTAGAACTGACGTAATGGAGATGAAGGATTTAGCTCCCGGAATGGTTTTAAAGGGCACAGTCAGAAATGTTATTGATTTTGGTGTGTTCGTGGATATCGGTGTTCATCAGGACGGACTTGTTCATATTTCGCAGATTACCAATAAAAAGTTTATTAAGCATCCGCTGGAGGCTGTAAGCGTTGGTGATATTGTTGAGGTTAAGGTAATGAGTGTTGATGAGGCAAAGAAGAGAATACAGCTTACCATGATTATGTAATAAAAGGAGTAAGAGCTTTGAAGGTTAATTTTAAAGTAAAAATAACAGAAAAGGAAATGTTTTCATTTCTTTTTAATAATTATTATAGAAAGCCTATGAGCATTATAATGTTCATTTTTGGCCTGGTGTGTTACGGGATTGCAGTATACACCTATGGGGATGTGGAGCTGATGAGTACATGTCTATTGATTGTTCTGGGCGCATTGTATACAATAATTCAGCCAATCCTTTTATGGAAGAATGCAAAAAAACAGATTAAGAAGAACCCGGTTTATCAGAATGAGCTGGAGTACAGCTTTGATGAGGAGGGAATAACTTCAAGTCAGGGAGAGCTTACCACTAAGATGAAGTGGGAGGAGCTTTGGAAAGCCAGGGATTATGGTAAGGTTGCGGTTATATATATATATGTTAATAATGGAATAATTTTACCAAAGGCAGCAATGGGAGAGCAGTATAATCAGTTTGTTGAGTTAGTTGCAGCCCATATTCCATCTAACCTTAAGAAAAAGTAGAAAGGCATTAGAATATGTCAGATAAGCAAGTTTTTGAAACATTTTCATATGAAGAGACCTATAACCTGGGCAGTCAGCTGGCAAAGAAGGCTCAGGCTGGAACTGTAATCTGCCTCACAGGAGACCTGGGCGTTGGTAAAACTGTTTTTACTCAGGGATTTGCTAAGGGACTTGGTGTGGAGGATTACGTTGACAGTCCAACATTTACCATAGTTAAGGAATACCATGACGGAAAAATGCCGTTCTATCATTTCGATGTGTATAGAATCGGTGATGTCAGCGAAATGGATGAGATTGGCTATGAGGAATATTTCTATGGGGATGGAGTGTGCCTTGTGGAATGGGGCTTATTAGTAGAGGAGCTTCTGCCTGATAATTGTGTTTTTATAGAAATAGAAAAGAACAGGGACAAAGGCTTCGATTATAGAAAAATTACGATTAAGGAGGGCAGATAGGATGAAGATACTTGCGATTGAAGCATCATCACTTGTGGCATCAGCAGCCATAGTGGAGGATGATATTTTGGTGGCGGAATATACCATTAATCATAAGGTTACTCATTCCCAGACTCTGCTTCCTATGATTGATGAAATAATTAAAATGACAGACACAGATAAGAAATCCCTTGATGCAATAGCGGTATCCGGCGGTCCGGGCTCTTATACAGGACTTAGAATCGGTTCATCAACGGCAAAGGGGATGGGAATGGCACTTAACATTCCTTTAATTCACGTGCCTACAATAGATGCTATGGCTTATAATGCTTATGGTTATAATGGAATTATCTGTCCGATTATGGATGCAAGACGTATGCAGGTTTATACAGGTATATTTGAATTTGCGGATGGCAGATTAAATACGATTTTGGAGAATAGTGCCATAACCATTAACGAGACTCTGGATAAATTAAAAGAGATTGCAAAGGATAAGAAAGTGATTTTTATAGGTGATGGCATACCTGCTTATAAGAATGTTATTACAGAATCTCTTGATGGTAGTATCGCCTATGAATTTGCACCAGCATCACTTAACCGTCAGCGGGCAGCTTCGGTCGCTATTCTTGGTGCACAGTATATGGCAGAGGGCAAAACAGAAGCAGCCAGTGAGCATCTTCCTGAGTATCTTAGATTATCTCAGGCTGAAAGGGAGCTTAAGGAGAAGAATGCAGGTAATAATTGATTATTTAAATGAGTCGCAGCTTGATGAGGTGGCATCACTTGAGGAACGTGCCTTTTCACAGCCTTGGAGCAGAGCTGCCTTTAAGGATGCCATGGAGTCTGATAATTATGAGTATATAACTGCGGTTTGCGATGGTGTGGTTGTGGGCTATGCAGGAATGCAGTTGGTGCTTGACGAAGCAGAGATAACCAATATTGCAGTTGCAGAGAGTGCCCGTAACAGAGGTATTGCAGGAAAGTTATTGGAAGTGCTTGGAACAATATGCGAACGTCGTAATGTGAAATTTCTTCATTTGGAGGTTCGCGAAAGTAATTCGGCTGCCAGACATTTATATGAAAAAAATGGATTTGTAATTGATGGAATAAGAAAGAACTTTTACCAGAAACCGGTTGAGAATGCTGTTCTTATGACCAAATTTATTTAAAGAAGCCACGAAGTACCAGTTTTTCAATTCATTACCACTGGAAAAATGAATAGCTTTATAAATATAATGGACATAGCGAATTAATTTATAGTACGAATAAGCTGGATTGGAGAATGGTATGAGAAAGTACAAGGGAAATTATCTGACCACGGTTATATGCAATTGCTGTGGGCAGAATTTATGTGTGGAAAAGGAAATAGTAAAAGAAGGAGTAACTAGACTGTACGCAGAGTGGGACTATTTTTCGGAGAAGGATGGAGAGATTCATAGCTTTGATTTATGTGAGACCTGCTATGACAGGATAACGGCGGACTTTATTTGTCCGGTAACAGTTGAACAGCGTACGGAGTTTGTATAGAGCAGGAGGATTGGAATGCTTGATGTATGTCTTTTAGGAACAGGCGGGATGATGCCGCTTCCTAACAGATGGCTGACTTCATTACTTGCAAGGTTTAATGGAAGCCAGCTGTTAATTGATTGTGGAGAAGGAACACAAGTTGCACTTAAGAAAACAGGCTTTAGTGCAAAGCCTATAGATATAATATGCTTTACTCATTTTCATGCGGACCACATAAGCGGTCTGCCGGGACTTTTACTTACTATGGGTAATGCAGAACGTACGGAACCACTTATTATTATCGGGCCTAAGGGAGTTGAAAGGGTGGTTAATTCCCTTAGAATTATTGCGCCGGAGCTGCCTTTTGAGATTGAGTTTCGTGAGATAACACAGCCGGAGGAAGAGTTTAGGATTAACGGCTATGTTATAAAGGCATTTAAGGTTAATCATAATGTTTTGTGTTACGGATATACCATAGATATTGAGCGAGCAGGTAAATTCGATGCCGTTCGTGCAAAAGAATTAAATATTCCTGTTAATATGTGGAATTCTTTGCAAAAAGGTAATATAATTGAATTAGAAGGAGTGACATATACTCCGGATATGGTTATGGGACCGGCAAGAAAGGGAATCAAGCTTACTTATTGTACAGATACAAGACCTACACCGGGAATTGTGGAGCATGCCAAGGCAGCGGATTTATTTATATGTGAAGGCATGTATGGCGAGGAGGATAAGCTTTCCAAGGCTAAGGATTATAAGCATATGACCATGTATGAGGCAGCAGGTATTGCGGCTCAGGCACAGGTTAAGGAGATGTGGCTTACCCATTACAGTCCGTCACTTGTCAGACCGGATGAATATATGGGCAAGGTGTGCAGTATTTTTGAACATTCCATTGCCGCAAGGGATGGAAGGAACACAGTACTTACTTTTGATGAAGAATAGTATTATTTTACTTAAGGAGGAGGGCATTATGAGGTCGTTAAAGAAAATTATTATATTTACAATATTGGCAGTATTGATTATTTTGTATTATGTGCATCTGACGTCACGTTCAGCCAATGATATTGAGGGCAACTCGGATACTACTGTGGTAGGAGAACTTCTCGCAATTGATATGGACCTTAATTACCCGACTACACCAAGGGACGTTGTAATATATTATAGTAAGGTGATTAAGGCTTTCTATGGAGAGAAGCTTACAGATAATCAGCTTATAGGGCTTGCGCAGCACGCAAGAGCTACATTTGATGCAGAGCTGCTTGAATATAATGACTATGAGGAATACATGGAACGTTTGGAGATTGAGATAGAAGCCTATCACCAGGCGAAGAAGGTTATTACCGATTTTATTATTCAGCGTGCCTCAGATGTTGAGTATTTTACGGATAATGGTGTTCAGTATGCCAAGGTGGAGGCTCTTTATTACCTGAGTGAGGGTAGTTCTACAAGAACCAAGACCTATGAGTGTTATACCTTAAGAAAAGGTGAAAATGGAAAATGGAAGATTTTATACTGGGAGACAATACCTGAAAAGGATATTAAGGGTGAGTAACCGGTAGATGGAGATTGAAATGGAAGACGTTTTGATACTTGCAATAGAGAGCTCATGTGATGAAACAGCTGCCGCCGTTGTTAAAAACGGAAGGACGGTTTTATCTAATGTTATAGCTTCACAGATTGATTTACATACCTTATATGGAGGAGTTGTTCCTGAGATTGCTTCAAGAAAACATATGGAGCAGATTAATCAGGTGACAGAGCAGGCGTTAAAGGAAGCTGGAGTTACTCTTGAGGATATTACTGCAATTGCGGTGACCTATGGTCCGGGCTTGGTGGGAGCACTTTTGGTCGGAGTTGCTTTTGCGAAATCGTTGGCTTATGCTACGGATAAGCCTTTAATTGGTGTGCATCATATTGAAGGACATATAAGTGCCAATTATATTGAGAATCTTGAATTGGAACCACCTTTTACATGTCTTGTCGTATCAGGCGGACATACACATCTGGTTCAGGTAGAGGATTACGGCAAATATACTATTTTTGGAAGAACCAGGGATGATGCCGCAGGAGAAGCCTTTGATAAGGTGGCAAGAGCTGTGGGATTGGGATATCCTGGCGGTCCTAAGATTGATAAGCTTGCCCGTGAGGGTAATAAGCATGCTATTGAATTTCCAAGGGCTAAGGTGGAGGGCTCTCCATATGATTTTAGTTTTAGTGGAATAAAATCGGCTGTTCTTAACTATATTAATCATTGTGAAATGAAAAATGAAGAAATTAATAAGGCTGATCTTGTTGCATCCTTTCAGAATGCTGTAGTGGATGCCCTGGTATCACGAGCCATAATGGCTGCAAAGGAACGAGGCATGAAGAAGCTTGCCATAGCAGGCGGAGTTGCATCTAACAGTGCACTCAGGGAGGCATTAAAGGAAGCATGCGCTAGAGAAGGAATAAGCTTTTATCATCCATCACCAGTATATTGTACGGATAATGCGGCGATGATAGGTGTGGCAGGATACTATGAATATATGGCAGGTACCAGAAGTAATCTTGATTTGAATGCAGTTCCAAATTTGAAATTAGGTGAAAGATAATGGCAGAAAGACATATTGCGATTGTGCTTGCGGCAGGAAAAGGAAGCCGTATGAATAGTGAAGTTCCAAAGCAATATATGCAGTTGTTGGGGAAACCCTTGATATATTATGCATTGGATTGTTTTCAGAACAGCTTTATTGATGATATTATTTTGGTCACATCAGACATTGAATATTGCAAGAAGGATATTGTTGATATATATTCCTTTAATAAAGTAAGGAGGATTGTAGCAGGTGGTAAAGAACGCTACAATTCTGTTTACGAAGGGCTGAAGATGGTTAAGGAATTATATTCTTCGCCTGATGAGGAGATATATGTATATATTCATGATGGTGCCAGAGCTTGCATAGATGAAGCCCTTCTTATTGAATGCAGGGACAATGTAAAGAAATATTTGGCATGTATACCGGCAGTGGCGGTCAAGGATACAATTAAGATTGCGGATTTTGAGGGCTTTATCGGAGAAACACCTGACAGAAATCTGCTTATGGCAGTTCAGACGCCACAGACATTTTCTTATACATTAATTATGCAGGCGTATGAAAGAATGAATGAGGATATGCAGGAAGGGAAAGTGTGTAATATTACAGATGATGCCATGGTGGCAGAACGCTATACGGATGTGAGAATTAAGCTATGTACCGGAAGTTATTCTAATATAAAAATAACAACACCGGATGATCTTCTTGTGGCAGAAAAGCTTCTAAAGCCCGGAAAATAGGCGTTTTTAAAAAAATAAAAAAAATTAAAAAAAAGTGTTGACTTTATAAAGGAAAGGTGCTAGAATAACTTTTGTCGCTGAACGAAATAAAGAAATGAAGAGGAACGAAAGTTAAAGTCTTTAAGTATTTATGAAAAGCGAATAACCTGGAGAGGTACCGAAGTGGTCATAACGGGGCGGTCTTGAAAACCGTTTGTCTGAAAGGGCGCATGGGTTCGAATCCCATCCTCTCCGCTCATTAAAACCACTTGAATTTCTAAGTGGTTTTAATAATGAAATGAAGCATGTTTCGGTCAAATGAAATCAAAAAAAAGATTTTAAAAAAAACTTGAAAAAAGTTGTTGACAAAG
>JAZQLB010000163.1:0-2013 GCA_045542475.1 Lachnospiraceae bacterium
GATGCTAACGTAGCAGCATTAAAGGAAAAGCATGGTAAGGCAGAATAAATATAATAAGAGGTTTTGAAAGGAGCACAATAATGAGAGAAATTTATAATTTTAACGTGAAATGGGCATTTTCAAAGAATGTATCAGAGGTTCCAACAGCAATGCCGGAGAAATGGGACTGGGTTACACTTCCTCATAGTTGGAATAATATTGATGGTCAGGATGGTGGAAACGATTATTATCGTGGAACCTGTTATTACGTTAAAGAGTTAGAAAAATATGAGTTACCTGAAGCTGACAGATATTATCTTGAGCTTCGCGGTGCCAATTCATCAGCAGATGTGTATGTGAATGGCAAGAAGTTAGCACATCATGATGGTGGATATTCTACATGGAGAGTGGATATTACAGATGCACTTGAGGCAAATAATCTCTTTGTTATTGGGGTTGATAATGCAGAGAATGACAGAGTATATCCACAGATGGCTGACTTTACCTTTTATGGCGGTCTCTATCGTGATGTGAATATCATAGCAGTAAGTGACTCTCATTTTGATTTGGATTACTATGGTGGACCTGGTATTACAGTAACACCTCAGATTAAGGATAAGGATGCACAGGTAGAGGTAGAAGTATACTTAACTAATGTAAAGGCTGGACAGGAGCTTAATTATGTGATTAAAGATAAGTGTGGAGTAGTTGTTGCAGAGTGTAAGAGCCCTGTTGCAGATAGTAAGGCAGTTCTTAATATTCCAGATGTTCACCTTTGGCATGGAAGAAAGGATCCATATCTTTACACAGCAGAGGTAACCTTAACGGAGGGCGATAAAGTTCTGGATAATGTAGGCACACGCTTTGGATGCCGTACCTTTAAGATTGATCCTAATGAGGGCTTTATTTTAAATGGAGAGCCGTATGCACTTCGTGGTGTATCCCGTCATCAGGACAGATGGGGATATGGTAATGCATTACTTCCTGAGCATCATGATCAGGATATGGATTTGATTTGTGAGATGGGTGCTACAACAATTCGTCTTGCACATTACCAGCATGACCAGTATTTCTATGATTTATGTGATGAGAGAGGTATGGTAATATGGGCTGAGATTCCTTATATCTCAAAGCATATGCCAAATGGTAATGAGAATACAATCTCTCAGATGAAGGAGCTGGTTGTGCAGAACTATAACCATCCAAGTATTGTGGTATGGGGCTTATCTAATGAAATCAGTATGTCAGCAGTTGATAATGAGGATATGGTAGCTAACCATAAGGTACTTAATGACATGGTTCATGAGATGGATAAGACCAGACTTACAACAATTGCGTGTGTATCAATGTGTGATATCCATGACCCATATATACAGGTTCCGGATGTGGTTTCATACAATCACTATTTCGGATGGTACGGTGGAGATACCTCAATGAACGGGCCTTGGTTTGACAAATTCCATGCCGAGTTCCCTAACCTTCCAATTGGTGTCAGCGAATATGGCTGTGAAGCTCTTAACTGGCATACTTCTAATCCGGTACAGGGTGATTATACAGAGGAGTATCAGGCATTCTATCATGAGGAGCTTATTAAGCAGTTATTTACAAGAAAATATCTCTGGGCTACACATGTATGGAATATGTTCGACTTTGGTGCTGATGCAAGAAATGAAGGCGGCGAGAACGGACAGAATCATAAGGGTCTTGTAACCTTTGATCGTAAGTATAAGAAGGATTCCTTCTATGCATATAAGGCATGGTTATCGGATGAACCATTTGTACACATCTGCGGAAAGCGATATGTGGACAGAGTTGAAGAGGTAACTAAGGTTACAGTATATTCTAACCTTCCGGAGGTTGAATTGTTTGTAAATGGCAAGAGCCTTGGTAAGCAAAAGAGTGATGTACATTTCTTCTATTTTGATGTTCCTAATGCAGGCACTTCAAAAATCGAAGCTGTAGCAGGCGCTTGTAAGGATGAAAGTACAATCAACAAGGTTGAGGTATTCAACGAAGCATATAGATTAAAGGAGA
>JAZQLB010000164.1:0-7001 GCA_045542475.1 Lachnospiraceae bacterium
CGACATGGCTACGACCGACTTTGCCAACCAACAACTTAAAGTCCGTATACACAACCATTAATACAAAGAATACAATTACATAACAAAATACCAGCTCCGAGTTTGTGTTAAACAACAAATACGCATATAATAATGCAAAGCCGACAGATGTAATATATCGAATTAATTTAGAGGCCTTATCCTTACTGTATATAATTCCTGATATAAGTCCCGGAGCTATACACAATATAGCAATTATGAGATAGTCTCCTATCTCCCTTGCCCCCTTAAACACTTCAATCAGGTATGCTAATGCAAGAACAATACTAAGAATTATATCTCCAACCAAAACCGTTTTATTCACACTCTGCATAGCAATATTCTTATCCGATAAATCCAATTTCGTTTTTTCCATAGGAATCTCCTCTCTAGTTATAATTTCACTATAATCATGTAAATTATAACTTATTTCCTATGTTTTTACAACAAAAACATCATTCGTCACACGAAATTACAAGTATCTGACCGATAGGATATAACCACCAGATAAGATAATCATATCTGCTTATTCCGGCAATAACTCCAAGACCTATAATATAATCTGACAGCCAGAATGATAATATGCCAACTGCTGCAAGCACCATAATGGGTCTTTTCTTAAAGGACGACCATGTATAAGAAAATATCATGGCACAGCTTAAGCTTATAACCGATAAATATATCCACACTAAAGGATACATCGAAAAATCCTTTTTCTGTATACATACCCCTGTAAAATACACAACCGCTATAAGAGCCATTATTACTGCTCCCAGCATTCCCTTATTGATAAGCTTATAGCCCTTAGACTTAGCCAGCAATCTGTACGCATTGAAATAAAATACATGTGCCAGCATAAACACTCCAACACCTATCATAAAGCAATTTGGGAATATATCCTCTATATTCATAAACCTTGTCATAAAAAGGTCTCCTATAGATGATGTAAACATACCCGCAAAGCAGAACCATCTGTCCTTTCTTTTTTTTACAAGCGCCATAATAAGCGCATACAGCATCATCATTTCCGACAATACGAAGGTTCCCGGAAGTCCACACATCGCAAAATACTTATTCATAACCAAGCCATTTTCACCGCAATCAATGCAGCTTTCCTCCTATGTTTTATTCTTTTATTTTACCCTACCTATAGTTATCATTAAACTGTCATTTCGTCTTACTTTCCTATGTATAAAGCCATTGTGCTGATACAAAAAATACAGTATAATTCATAAAAACACTTACCCACTAAAGAATGGAGGCAATTATGAGAATTATAATCATTCGCCACGGCGACCCTGACTATTCAATAGATTCACTTACACCTACAGGCTGGAGAGAGGCCAAGCTTGCTGCTGATAAGCTGTCTAAGCTTGATATAAAGGCATTCTATGTCTCTCCTCTTGGCAGAGCACAGGATACTGCCAAATGTACCCTTGAGAAAATGAACCGTACCGCCACCACATATGAATGGCTTCGTGAATTTTCGCCAAGAATCGAACGCCCTGACAGACCGGGTGATGTAAGCATTGCATGGGATTGGCTTCCCAAGGACTGGACAGCCGAGCCAATGTATTACGACTCTGATAAATGGGGCGATACCCAGGTTATGCGTGCCGGTAAGGTAAAGGAGGAGTATGACTGGGTATGCGAAGGGCTTGATGGCGTGCTTGCCCAACATGGATATGTAAGAGAAAATAATTATTACCGCGTAGAAAATGCCAATAATGATACAATTGTATTCTTCTGTCATTTCGGAGCTGAATGCGTATTACTTAGTCACTTGCTGCATGTATCACCTATGATTTTATGGCATGGCTTTTGTGCAGCACCATCTTCCATAACCACCGTTTATACAGAGGAGAGGCGTGAGGGCATTGCCTCCTTTCGAGTGGCTGAATTTGGTGATATTTCTCATCTGTATGCTGCCGGAGAGGAACCTTCCTTTGCTGCACGTTTTTGCGAATGTTACAAAAATGCAGAAGAACGCCATGACTAATTATTAAATTAGTACCAAATTTAAAAATTCATATATTTTTTCTTGCATGATAATACACTTCCATGTATAATATCTATGTATTTTTTTCAGAAGCCGTGTTCAAACCATTATACGATGCCGCTTTTGAAGAATAAATACACTATACTTAGAATATGAAGGTGTACACTATGGAAAGAAAAGTCGGTACTATTTCAAGAGGAATTCGTTGTCCAATCATCAGAGAAGGCGATAACTTAGTTGACATGACAGTCAATAGCGTTATGGAAGCAGCCGAGAGTGAAGGATTTTCACTTAGAGACAGAGACGTAATCGCTTTAACTGAGTCAATTGTGGCACGATCACAGGGTAACTATGCATCTGTTTCAGATATCGCAGATGACGTAAGAGCAAAATTAGGCGGCGGTACTATTGGTGTTATTTTCCCAATTTTATCTCGTAACCGTTTTGCTATCTGTTTAAAGGGTATTGCAATGGGCGCTAAGAAGGTTGTCTTAATGTTAAGCTATCCAAGCGATGAGGTTGGTAATGCACTTTTAACATATGACCAGCTCGATGATGCCGGCATTAATCCTTATAGTGACGTTTTAACATTAGAAAAATATCGTGAATTATTCGGCGAGAATAAGCATGAGTTCACTGGTGTTGATTATGTTCAGTACTACTCTGATATTATTACAGAGGCCGGTGCTGAGGTTGAAGTAATCTTCGCTAATCAGGCTAAGACAATTCTTAACTACACAGACTGTGTAATCACTTGTGATATACATACCCGTGCAAGAACCAAGAGAATTTTAAAGACTGCCGGTGCTAAGGTTGTATGCGGTATGGATGATATCCTTACAAGCTCAGTTAACGGAAGTGGCTTTAACGCTAAGTACGGCTTATTAGGCTCTAATAAGTCTACCGAGGACAAGATTAAGTTATTCCCACAGGAATGTCAGGATTTAGTTGAGGATATTCAGAAGAAAATTCTTGAGCTTACAGGCAAGCATGTTGAGGTTATGGTTTACGGCGATGGTGCTTTCAAGGACCCACAGGGTAAGATTTGGGAGTTAGCTGACCCGGTTGTATCTCCAGCCTTCACAAGCGGTCTTGTTGGAACACCTAACGAATTAAAGCTTAAGTATCTTGCAGATAATGATTTCAAGGATTTAAGCGGAGCTGACTTAAAGGCTGCTATTGAGAAGAGTATTAAAGCTAAGGATTCTAACTTAGTTGGTAACATGGCTTCTCAGGGAACAACTCCTAGACAGCTCACAGACCTTATCGGTTCATTATGTGACTTAACAAGTGGTTCTGGTGATAAGGGTACTCCTGTTATTTTAATTCAGGGTTATTTTGATAATTTTACAGATTAATTATATGGAAAGCGGACTTCAATGAAAGTCCGCTTTTTTGTATTGAAGAAAACGAAATAAGGTTGTAGGCTAATATCTATTTCGACATGTGCTTTGAAATGGTAGTAATCATCTCTTTTAGGTCAAAAGGTTTTGATATGTGGTCATTCATGCCGGCTTCGAGGGCTTTTATTTTATCCTCACGGAAAGCATTTGCTGTCATGGCTATTATAGGGATTGTGACAGCATCAGGATGATACATTGCACGAATCTCTTTAGTCGCCATAAATCCGTCCATTACCGGCATCATTATATCCATTAATATAGCATCATATTCTCCCGTTTTTGACTCTGCAAATATATCCACAAGCTCCCTTCCGTTAGCCGCTGCCCTGACAGAAAGCCCTGCCTCCTCAAGAAAATAGGTGGCAATTTCCCTATTAAGGTCATTATCTTCTGCTATAAGAACCTTTCTGCCGGTAAGACTTATTTCCGGCTCCTTGTGCACACTTTTTGTCGTGGCTTCCTTATCCAGCTTAAAATTAAGTGTTACAACAAAGGTTGTTCCTTTTCCCTTTGTACTATCTAACTGTATATCACCACCAAGTGCCAAGACAAGTTCCTTTGCAATAGGCATTCCCAGTCCTACGCCCTTGTAATCACTTCTATCAGCTTCATTTTCCTGTGCATACACATCAAAGATTTTTTCCACAAAGCCCCTGCTCATTCCGATTCCACTGTCACTAATAATATATTTATACTCAACAGTATCCTCATCCAAAGCTCTTTCCTGCAGTTCGAAAGTAATCAGCCCTCCGTCAGGTGTAAATTTCACTGCATTACCAAGAATATTATTAAGAATCTGGCAGACATGAAGCTCATCACCTAATACATGCTTATGCTTAATACTTGAAAATTTCTTTGAAAAGAATATATTCCGATTAGTTAAAAGTCCCTCCAGAATTGCTATACATTGATTAACTACAGCCTCCATATTCATAGGCTGCATTAAAACATTAAGCTTCCCCTGTTCAATACGTGTCATATCCAGAATATCATTAACCAGAGAAAACAGATGTCTTGAGGAAAATGCGATTTTATTAAGACAATCAAGCACCTTATCTGTATCATCAATATTCTTAATTGCCATATCCGTCATACCCATAATTCCATTAAGCGGAGTTCGTATGTCATGTGACATATGCGACAGAAAATCACTTTTTGCGGCACTTTCCCTTTTGGCTGCCTGTGCTTCCTTAACAAGTTCACGGTAGCTGTTTTTTGTCATATCCTTCGTACCATCCCAATAAATTATTTTACCTGTGTAACCATTTATACAATATGAATTCAATTATATCATAGAATGTATTTCATGAAAATGAACTAATGACCCTATTTTTTCCATTTTATATGGGCTAATAGTTCAAAAAAATGATATCCGGCTCCCTGTAAATACGATATCCAATTAATTCACAACCCTCAAGATTTTCCTTATTCATATCGACCGCCATAATTTGAGTATTCTCATAGGTTGTATAATAATAGATTCCCTTATCTGTATTGCAGCAGGAGCTGTATACTGTTATCTCATATTTATCATCCTCTATTTTCACACAGCCCTTCTGCTGCCTCACAGCGCCAAGTATGTGCAAAAACTGATTAACACTCTCAACCTCATCTGCCCCTGAAACAAAATTAACTTTTGTAAAAGCCGCCCTGATAAAGCGTGAAGCCGAGGATAAATCACCAGGTATTCCAAAGGCTCCCATTCCCCTGCTATACGGCTTAAGCTCCATTACCTTTTCAAACCGATTAATTGGAGGCTCAATACTAAGCCCCATATAATTGCATAGGTTATACATATGATAGTCAAAAGGCGGATTATTTGTAAGCACTCCAACAGGATTATCATATATCTTAAGTCCCTCAGCCAAAGGCTCCACCGTAATTGACTGTTCCTTGTCTGAAATAATCCAGTGAAGGGGTGTAAGAGGTAACCCTGCACTAAAATTAACATTAACAAGATTAATATTTTTAAGGCGTTCCATAACCTCCTCTATATCCGCACATTGTCCCAAAATCCATGGAATAAATTCAAATGGCGTAATATTATCCATATCCACCTTTTCTTCACCATAATAAGCATTATCCGGGAAATTAAGCCCTGCCATACTAAGCCCCTTTTCATTTGTTCCATCATAATACAGCGGATAGTTATCCACCACATATGCCATTCCTATTATTGCATAATGATATTTCAGTTCCTTGCCGTTTTTGAATTTAAAATTATAATTTCTTGGCGTAACAGTAACTTTCTCATCATAGGAATATTCCAAGTCAAGATTTCTGCCAAAATAATGATTATCTGTCTTATAGGTTATTGCAGTGCACATTAAAAGCCTCCATAATCTTTTTGTGTATAGTTTAACCGAATTATAAACTCTTATTTATATACAAAAAATTTGAGCCCCAGCTCTTATGGCTATTTACCATAGAGCAAGGGCTCATTATACTATTTGTTAAATTATTACATTGCTTTCCTACATGCCATTTATTTTAAACCCACTTCCATAAAGAGGGCTGCTAAAAATTTGTCAAATTCTGTATCATCCTGATTCGGGTCAAAGGCAGTTGAACCGCCATATATAGCCTCTCCGGTTCCAAGACTAATAAAGAAAAAGCTGCCATAATAATCATCAAAATCAACATCAAATCTGACAATAATAACGTTACCCACATGAAGCTCATATAAATCAATTAATGCAGAAAGATCCTTATCCCCCAATTGTACATATAAAAAATCCTCAAAAGAAGCATATGAATCATCTACAAATATGAAAGTGTAATCTGAGGGATTAGATATACGTTCAAAATACATCACCCCGGTCTCTTCATCCATATCCTGTTGAATTACTCCTGCATCATATTTAAGCGATACCCAGCTTTTTGAACCCGGAAGAACTGTAAAGCCTTCCTTTGCCGGTACATGATCAATTGTAACTACCTTGTACTCACCTGATGTATCCACCATAACTAAATCCATAGCTGTTGAATTTCCCTGTGTCTCAGGCTCAACGGTCGGAGTTACCTGTGGCTGTGGTTCAACTGTTGTATTTTGCGAATAGCTATCAATAATCTGATTAAAATATTCGTCAAATATTGAAGACGCAAGCTCCTCTATGGTAGTTGCCTTTTTTGGGATATCAATTTCCAAATCCTCATCCTCTGTCATTACATATTCGATAACAGCCAAAAGTTCCTCGTCATCATCCTCCCTGACTGCATCCATTTCAAATGAAAAAGCATACTCTCTTTCACCCTCATCTCCTGTCATGGAATCAGCTACAGTAAAGCTCATCTCCAGTTCCTCATCCTCTAAGGTATCAGCAAGGTCTGCCAATGTATCATCAACAATATCAAAAAGCTCCTCTGCCATATCCTCTGCATCATCTGCAAGCGCCTGAAAAGCATCCACACCCTCATTCATATAAATGCTGTATCCTTCTATTAATTCGTCTATATCGTCACCGGTAATACCAAGCCCATACTCCTCATTTAAGTCCTCTACCACTAAAACCAGCGAATCAATAAGTATTTCAAGAGCTTCTTTATATGTATTAACTAAGATATCACCATCAAAATCAGCC
>JAZQLB010000165.1:0-27401 GCA_045542475.1 Lachnospiraceae bacterium
TTAAAATATAAAATATATGAAAAAATATCATTAATTTTATAAATTGCCGCCTTTGAAGGTCCTATTATAAGCGTATTCTCATCCTTCCCGTCAAAGGCTGTTTTCTTAAGCTCATTAGCCGCCGCTTCGGCAAGAAGCTCATCCTTTGAGGATATCTTAACCGACATCAGGTTAGACACGGGAGGATAATCCATAAGCTCACGAAACATTATCTCCTGCTCATAAAAGCCGTCATAATCATGCTTCATGGCATTCTGAATGCTGTAATGCTCCGGATTATAAGACTGGATAACCACCTCACCCGGTAATTCACCTCGTCCTGCTCTTCCTGCCGCCTGAGTAAGAAGCTGGAAGGTTCTCTCCTGCGAACGGTAATCCGATGAATATAAGGACATATCCGCTAAAATAATTCCCACCAGTGTAACCTTAGGAAAATCATGCCCCTTTACTATCATCTGGGTTCCTACCAAAATATCAGCATTACCATCAGCAAATTCCTCTAATATTTTCTCATGCCCGTCCTTGCCCTTAGTGGTGTCCAAATCCATTCTAAGAACCCGTGCCTGAGGAAATAATTCCTTAACCGCCTGCTCTATTTTCTCGGTTCCTGCCTTAAAGCCTCCGATATATTTTGAGCCGCAGGATGGACATATTTTCTTATCAGGCTCGCTATAGCCACAGTAATGGCAGGTAAGCCTTCCGTTAGTATGTGCCGTCAGTGCCACATCACAATGAGGACATTTTATAACATAACCGCACATTCTGCAATTAATAAAGCTTACATAGCCTCTGCGGTTAAGAAACAGCATTATCTGCTCCTTTTTCTTTAGTCTGTCCTCCATAAGAGAGTACAGCTTCCGGCTGAATATGGACTTATTGCCTGCCTTAAGCTCTTCTCTTAAATCAACTGCTTCTACTGTAGGAAGAGTACTTTCCTTTGCGCGGCTGTTAAGCACAAACAGCCCGTATTCTCCATTTCTTGCCTTATAATAGGCATCTATCGAAGGTGTAGCTGAGCCTAGTATAACAGAAGCTCTGCTCATTCTCGCCAGCTCTATGGCAGTTTCCCTTGCGTGATATTTAGGAACGCCCTCGCTTTTATAAGCACCCTCATGCTCTTCATCTATTACAATAAGCCCCAAATTATCAAAGGGTGCAAATAACGCCGAACGTGGGCCTATCATTATCTTAATCTCGCCGTTAGCAGCTCGTAGATACTGGTCGTACCGCTCTCCCTTGGACATTCTGGAATTAAGAATTGATACCACATCACCAAAGCGCCTATAGAAACGCATAACAGTCTGATAGGTAAGGGCAATTTCAGGAATAAGCATTATAACCTGTTTACCCGCCTTTAGCACATGTTCAATAATCTCCATGTACACCTCAGTCTTGCCGCTGCCGGTAACGCCCTTTATCAGATATGTTTTACGGATGTTATTATCATAATCACTAATTATACTGTTTGTCACAAAGCTTTGCTCACTATTAAGCACAGGCTTATTAGTTCTCTCATAGTCTTTAGCAATTGGATTACGATATACCTTAGTAGTATTAATCTCAATTATGCCCTGCTCTTGTAGTGATTTAATGGTAGTAGCTGCTATATTAAGCTTGGTGGTAACAAGGCTGCTCTCGACTGTAGCATCCTCTCTTAAGGCCTCAAGAAGCCTTACCTTTGCCACATTATGTTTCTTGTTAAATGCAGCAATCACCTCATCAAAAAGCTGTACATTATCACAATATTTCTGAGCTAGCGATATATATCGCTTCTCCTTATCCTTAATTATATCCTTAACAGGAAGTACGGTCTTAAGCGCCTGATTAATAGTTGAGCCATAGTTGCGCTTCATCCAGTAGGCAATCTTAATCATTCTTTCCTCTATGGCAACAGATGAAGCTACAGGCTCAATAACTGCTTTCATCTTCTCCACCGGAAAGGATGCTTCATCAGTAATATTTACCACATAGCCCTTCATCTGCCTTCTGCCAAAGGGGACCTTCACCTGTGAGCCAATATCAACTATCCCAATAAGCTCATCCGGCAGAATATACTGAAATGTCTTATCAAGTTTGTCTATGGATATATCCACAATAATGTCCGCAAACCACATATACTCACAACCTAATAATATTTTATACTATATATCCGAAAGTTCCTCTAAAACCTCTTTTATCAGAGTTCTCTCATCCATTGGGTATTTAACGCCCTTAATTTCCTGATAGGTTTCATGCCCCTTACCTGCAAGAATAATTATATCTCCATCCTGACCATTCTCTATGGCGTATCGGATGGCTTCCTTTCTATCAGGTATTTCTACAAAATTACCACCTGTAGGCTCAACATGACTTCTGATATCTGCAATAATATCCATCGGCTCCTCATCCCTAGGATTATCCGAGGTAATAATAGTTAAGTCAGCCAGTTTTCCTGATACCTCACCCATCTCGTAACGGCGAAGCTTCGAACGGTTACCACCACAGCCGAACACGCTTACAAGTCTCTTAGGATTGTATTCTCTTAAGGTATCTAAAATACTCTTAAGGCTCATGGCATTATGGGCATAATCTATCATAAGAATAAAGCGGTCAGATACCTTAACTGTCTCCACTCTGCCCTTTACCTTAACTGTTGCAAGTGCCTCTAACAACTTATTCTTATCCACATTAAGCTGCCTTGTTACTGCTATTGCACACAAAGAATTATATACAGTAAACAGACCCGGCAGGCATGAATTCACATGCATATCCACAAGTCCACTTACATCATATTCCGTACTGATATGTCCCGGTGTATGGACATACTCAACATTCTTAGCAACCAAATCTGCACCATCCTTAAGCCCATATGTCTCTACGTTACAGGTGCAGTTCTTAATCATATCTGCAAAATGTGCATCATCATAATTAAATATACCTGTCTTACACTGCTTAAATAACAGGCTCTTGCAACGCATATAATCCTCAAAATCAGTATGCTCGTTAGGTCCGATATGGTCAGGCTCAAGATTTGTAAACACACCTATATCAAAGGTAAATCCACCACATCTCTTCATCATAAGAGCCTGTGAGGACACCTCCATTACCACACATTTACAGCCAGCATCTGCCATCTCCCTGAAATACTGCTGCACAAGGTAGGATTCCGGTGTCGTGTTATTCGACTCAATAACTCTCTTACCTGTAATAACCTCTATTGTTCCGATAAGACCTGTCTTAATACCGCATGCCTCAAGAATTTCCCTAATCATATAGGTAGTAGTGGTCTTACCCTTAGTACCTGTAATACCGATGGTATACAATTCCTTTGCCGGATGATTAAAATACGCCGCCGAGGTAAGCGCTAACGTATTACGGCAGTCCTTTGCGCATATAAAGGTTACTGCCCTTCTATTATCTGTTATCTTTACTTCCTCTTCGGTAATAATGGCTGCCGCTCCCTGCTCTATTGCCTGGTCGATAAACTGATGTCCGTCAAAAACCGCACCCTTTACGCACACAAACACACAGCCCTTTTCAATTTTACGTGAGTCATATACCAAGGCAGCTACCTCGATATTCTCGTCTCCGTTATATACAGTATAATCCAAATCAGAAATCAGATTCTTTAACAGCATTATTTCCCTCCTGATATTAAGGCATCCACAACCTCATTAAGCTTCATTCCTCTTGATCCCTTAAAAAGCACTGCATCGCCCTCTATAAGTGTAGCTCGTAAATAATCTACTATCTCTTCTCTTGTATCAAAAAAAGTAATCTTCTTAACGTACTGCTCAGCACCATAGCCTATATTTTTAGCCAGCTCACCGAATAGTACCAGCTCGTCAACATTACTGCTTCCGGCATATTCACCTACCTGTCTGTGGTACTCAGCGGCATTCTCACCCAATTCCAGCATATCTGCAAGAACCGCAATTCTTTGCTGCGCCTTGGTCTGGGCAAGTACGCTTAAGCCTGCCTTCATAGAGTCAGGACTGGCATTATAAGAATCATCAATATAGGTAACTCCTGACTTCTTAGTAATCTGCTGTCTCATGGCTATTCCACGATATTCAGAAAGCGACTTAACCGCTGCTTCCTCTGACACGCCAAATTCCTTTGCAATGGCAAGCGAAACAAGTGCATTAAGCACATTATGGTCGCCAAGCACGCCAAGCTGGATATTGACTACCGATTTATTACCATCGTTACAGCAACTATCGTAATATCCGCCACAATACTCTGCATCAAAATTAATTCCCTGTTCATTTATAGAAACATTAACTGCTCTATAGGTACAGCCCTCACTTCTTCCGAAGGTAATAACCTTATATCGGCTGTCATTATTAAGTTCCTTTGCCTTTTTACTAAGCAGTGCATCATCAGCATTAAGGAATACCGTACCACCATTCTTTAATGCATCGGCAATATGCCATTTCTCATTGAGGATATTTTCCTGTGAGCCCAGCTGCTCAATATGGCTTACACCGATATTGGTAAGCACAACCGCATCCAGATTAAGAAGTTTTGCAAGGCGTTCCATCTCGCCCTTTTCACTCATACCCATCTCAATAACGGCAATCTCGTCCTCTGCCTTAATATTCATAATGGTAATTGGTACGCCTATCTGGCTGTTAGAGTTGCCGGCAGTCTTAAATACCTTAAGCCCGCCTGATAATGCACAGGCAATCATTTCCTTGGTGGTGGTCTTACCTACACTTCCGGTTACGCCAATCTTAGGGATAGAAAGTCTCTCCTCGTAGCTTTTTGCACACTTTTGTAGTGCGGCTACAGTGTTATCCACAAGAATTATCGGCTTACCTGCCACGCCTTCTGCCTGCCATGTACTGATAAGCTCTTCCACCGCCTCCTTAGAGGAGGTCAGGCTTCCAACCGCCCCATTATCAAGGGCTCCCTTAATAAATCTGTGTCCATCCACCCTTTCACCGATGATTGGCACAAATATATTTCCTACTCCCACCTTGTTAGAATCCGTACAAAAATTACTAACAGGGCAATTCTCATCACCATATAGAAGCTGCCCGCAAGCGGCAGCCACTATATCCTTTACTAAAAAATTTTCCATTAGAACAATCCCACAATCTTATTATCGATTACATCTATTCTCTCTGCTGCTGGAACCTTTGGAAGTCCAGGCATAGTCATAATAGTACCTGTTACGGCTACAACAAAGCCTGCTCCTGCATTAACAAATACTTCTCGGATGTTAATATTAAATCCTTCAGGCCTACCTAAAAGGTTAGGGTCATCTGAAAGTGAGTACTGGTTCTTTGCCATACATACAGGAAGATTTCCAAGTCCCATCTTCTCTATCTTAGCAAGCATATTATTAGCCTGTGAAGAATATGTAACTGAACCGGCTCCGTATATCTTTGAAGCAATTTTATCAATCTTAGTCTTTAATGAATCCTCTGTGTTATAAGTAAATTCAAAATTACTTTCTTTAGTTTCAAGGGTCTTAATAACCTTCTCGGCTAATTCCAGTCCGCCTTCGCCTCCATCTGCCCATACTCTTGCAAGCGCAAATTCACAGCCCATTTCCTCACAATGCTGCTTAACAAACTCGTATTCAGCTTCTGTATCCGTAGTAAATGCATTAAGAGTAACTACAACAGGCACACCAAAGCTCTGGATATTCTCGATATGCTTATCAAGGTTCACAATACCCTTCTTAAGTGCCTCAAGATTCTCAGCTCCAAGGTCTTCCTTCTTAACACCACCGTTATACTTTAATGCCTTAACGGTTGCAAGAACAACTACTGCATCAGGTGCAATACCTGCCTTACGGCATTTTATGTTAAAGAACTTCTCAGCGCCAAGGTCAGCACCAAAGCCTGCCTCTGTTACAACATAGTCAGCCAGCTTAAGAGCAGTCTTAGTGGCTCTGATACTGTTACAGCCATGGGCAATATTAGCAAATGGTCCACCGTGGATTAATGCCGGATTACCCTCAAGTGTCTGAATCATATTAGGCTTCATGGCATCCTTTAAAAGTGCCGCCATAGCACCTACTGCCTTTAAATCCTTGGCAGTAACAGGCTCTCCTGCATAATTATATGCAACAATTATATTTCCAAGTCTTTCTTTTAAATCCTCCATATCAGTTGCAAGACACAAAATAGCCATGGTCTCTGTTGCAACCGTAATGGCAAAATGGTCCTCTCTTACAACACCATCTGCCTTTGCACCAAGACCAATAACGATGTTTCTAAGAGCTCTGTCATTCATATCAAGACATCTCTTCCATACAACCTGTCTTGTATCAATTCCAAGGGCATTGCCCTGCTGGATATGATTATCAAGCATAGCCGCTAAAAGGTTATTAGCCGATGTAATGGCATGGAAATCCCCTGTAAAATGAAGGTTCAAATCCTCCATAGGAACAACCTGTGCATAACCACCGCCGGCTGCTCCTCCCTTAACACCAAAGCAAGGTCCAAGTGATGGCTCACGAAGTGCCGCCATAGTCTTCTTACCAAGTCTGTTAAGAGCATCTGTAAGACCGATGCTGATTGTTGTCTTACCTTCACCTGCTGGTGTAGGATTAATTGCTGTTACTAATATTAATTTACCATCCTTATTATTCTTAGTTTCATTGATTAATTCATCTGAAATCTTCGCTTTATACTTGCCATAGAACTCAAGCTCATCCTCTTTAATTCCAAGCTTCCCCGCAACATCCCTAATGTGAAGCATTTTCGCTTCCTGTGCAATTTCAATATCACTCTTCATGGCTAAATCTCCTTGTATAAGTTATAGTCTTTCAAGTAAATTCTCAAATTCTTCAATACTCATAAGAATCTTTCTTGGTTTAGTTCCCTCTTCCGGACCAACTACCCCAGAATCCTCTAACTGGTCCATAATTCTTGCGGCTCTGTTAAAGCCGATTTTATATACTCGCTGAAGCATTCCGATTGAGCCCTTACCCTTTTCGATAAGGAATTTTCCTGCTTCTGCGAAATATTCATCATAGTCGCCGCCAAATGCCTGACTCTCAGCAAAGCCTGATTTATTAATCTGCTCAGCCACCTCATTACTGTAGCCGCCCGTATGTGAACAGTTAGCAGATAAGAAATCAACCACCGCACTAACCTCTGAGTCAGATACAAATGCTCCCTGAACTCTGGCAGGCTTTGGATATCCGGCAGGTGAAAAGAGCATATCACCCTTACCTAAGAGCTTCTCTGCTCCAACCATATCAATAATGGTTCGTGAGTCAACACCTGATGATACGGCAAAGGCAATTCTTGAAGGTACATTTGCCTTAATAAGACCTGTAATAACGTCAACTGATGGTCTCTGTGTAGCGATTACAAGATGAATTCCAGCTGCTCTTGCAAGCTGTGCAAGTCTTACGATTGCATCCTCAACTTCATTTTTAGAAACCATCATAAGATCAGCAAGCTCATCTACGATAATAACTATCTGTGGCAGCTTAACAGGCTTATTCTCATCCTCAATATCCTTAATTGCTTCCACCTTGGCATTGTAGCCTTTTAAGTCTCTTACATTATAATCCGCAAACTTCTTATATCTGTCAGTCATCTCTGCAACTGCCCAGTTAAGAGCACCAGCAGCCTTCTTAGGGTCTGTTACAACAGGAATCATAAGATGTGGAATTCCGTTATAAACGCTAAGTTCAACCACCTTAGGGTCAATCATAATAAGCTTAACATCGGTTGGATTTGCACGATATAAAATACTCATGATAATAGTATTAATACATACCGACTTACCTGAGCCTGTAGCTCCGGCAATAAGCACATGAGGCATCTTGGCAATATCTGCCACAACCACCTGACCTCCGATATCCTTACCTGCACCAAAAGCAATTGGTGACTGAGCCTCTCTAAAGGCATCGCTCTCAATAATATCCCTTAAATTAACGCCCGAGGTTTCACGGTTAGGTACCTCAATACCAACTGCCGCCTTACCCGGAATAGGTGCTTCAATTCTGATATCCGCAGCCGCCAGATTAAGCTTAATATCATCCGCCAAAGATACAATCTTACTAACCTTAACACCCTGCTCCGGCTGAATCTCGTATCTGGTTACGGCAGGACCACAGCTTACATTGGTAACACTTACCCTGACACCAAAATTAGCCAGTGTCTGCTGAAGCTTAATTGCTGTATCATGAAGTTCTTTTTCGCTGGTTCCATTACCGCTCTTGCCTTTTTTAAGAAGCTCGATAGGTGGGAACTGGTATACCTCTTCTGCCTTTTCCTCAGACTGCATAATCTCTTCATTAATCTGTGCCTCAACCTGCTCCTTGGTAAGCTCCGATTCCGAGTTCTTAGCCCTTGATGTTGTAGTTGAAGAGGTCGTTTCTGTAGAAGTCCTTCTGCTTCGACTCTTAGGCTCCTCTACCTTATCCAATGTTGAATTAAGCTCCCTTAATGTTTCTCTTGCAAAGGCTTCATCATCATAAAATGTATCCTCTTCATAGTCCGGTGCATCATAAACCTCTGTTTCAAAGTCAAGCTGAGTATCTCCTGCGTTGTCATACTGCTCCGATGTATAAGTATCCGATATCTGAACTACTTCATGTATCGTTTCCTTAACTTCGTCTATTGGTATTTCAACAGTAACATCCGGTGTTATTTCAATAATGTTCTCTTCGTATTTGTTATTCTGTAATACTTCCTTAACCTCTTCATCAGCAATTGCCGGTCTGTGCTTTCTTTTAGCAGGCTTAGAATCACCAATCTGCGGTCCATCCTGTGGTCCCATAAGAATATCCGTATTAATATTTTCTCTTGGAATCTCAATTGATAAATCCACACCACTTACTCTTTGTGCAAAACGCTCATGCCTGCGTTCCTCTGAACGCTCTTCCCGTATAATACGCTTTTTCTCGGTCTCTTCCTTATACTGGGTTATATCTACCTTTGCAGAATCAATTACCTGCTTACCGGCATTCTTAATACCTCTGATAATTGAACGCTCCGATATAATCACAATCGCAATAACAATAAACACTATGATAATTATGTATGCACCTATTGTTCCAAATGCAGGTGTAAGAAGCTTACACATTGCTCCACCAATTATTCCACCACCGGTCTTTACAATTGTGTTGAAATTATAATATGCTGAAAGCTTTTCAATTGAAGTATATTTACCTGAAATCAATTCAATCAGTCCACATATAAACACCATTGCAACAACAGCCGCAAAAAACTTCACTCTTGCCACACCATTGTATTTATTGCTAACCATGAACAGCACACCAAAAAACAGACATATTGGAAAAATATAAGCCAATATACCAAAGCTTCCGAACTGCAATGCACTTAAAAAATTACCAACCGAACCAGCAATTCCAAAATTACTGATAAATAATATAAGCCCTATTGCAAATACAAGATACAATGCTGCTTCTGAAAGAGCTGCACTCTTAACCTGCTTTCTGCCTCTGTTGGAATTACCTTTTGAATTTCTTCTTCCGGCAGCACTTTTACCCGAACTGCTCCTTGTATTTTTGGTACTGCTTCCTTTGCCAGTACCTCTTGAACTCGTTGTATTTCTTTTTTTAGCTGTATTACCGCCATTTGCTGACGCCATATCTCTGCCCCCTGAATCACATTAATATAATTGATGCCAAAGTTATTCCGCCCATTATCAGGCAATATAGCGAAAAGCCCTTGAACCTTCCACGATTAATTGTTTTCTTAATAATTGCAAGTCCTATATAGCCTGTAATCACCGCCATAACCATAGCAATTATATAGAAAAATATATTATTAACGTCTTCTACGCCATATTCTATCAAATCCAGAATATCTACTACAACCGCCCCAATAAGTGCAGGTATTGCAGTCAGAAAAGAAAACTTAAATGTAAGCTTCTTATCAAATCCAAATAGAAAACATGCTGCAACAACAAGACCGCATCTTGACAATCCCGGAAGTACTGAAATCCCCTGTACAGCACCAATAACAAAGGCACTAAACCAGCTTGCCTCCAATGGTATTATATCTCCCGTTGTAATCCCCTCTGTCATATACAGCATTACACCGGTTGCCACAATACATATTCCCGGGAAAAAAACTGTTCCTGCTGCAACTGCCGCAAATTCTCTTCCAACATACCCAATAACGGCTGTGGGAATAAGCGCAACCAGTATCATTAACAATAGCTTCCTATACGAAGTACCTGCAACAGGATAATACTCATTCTTATTGCGCCCACCTATATTTGAAAAAGCAATAATCAAATTAGCAAAGGTAATCTTTATTACATCCACTAACGCCTTTAATAAGCCTGTAACATCCTTTTTGAACGCTATAACAATAACTATAAATGCAGCAATTTTTAAAAATATATCAAATAAAGCACCGGTATCCGCCACCAGCCCCAATACATTCTTAAGAACAGCCAGATGTCCAGAGCTGCTTACTGGCAGAAATCCTGTTAAGCCATCTATAATTCCAGTAAATATTATCTTTAGTGCTTCCAAAATTCTTCCTCCAAAGTCTTACGCATTACATTTAATTATACCATTTATTCTGCAAATGGTCAAACAAAATACCTACTTTGTGTTAACCTGTTATAGTTCGGTACTCTGTGACAATGAGCGTATTTTTTCCAATGCCATGTCAATTCCACCAACCGCATCAATAATTCCTTTTTCTACTGCATCTTCACCTACCAATATAGTTCCAAGGTCTTTAGAAAGCATTTCTGTATTCATCATCATTTTCTCCACATCTCCCGGAACTGCTCTACTGTGTGCCTCAATAAAGCTGACAATTCTATCCTGTATTCTTTTAAAATAGTCATAGGTCTGAGGTGAACCGATTATAGTCCCGCTCATTCTTACTGGATGAATAATCATAGTTCCCGTTGGTACAATAAAGGAATAGTCCGATGCCACTGCAAGCGGCACTCCAATGGAATGACTGTCACCAATTACCAATGACACTGTTGGCTTACTAAGTGATGCAATCATCTCTGCCAACGCCAGTCCTGCCGACACGTCACCTCCGATTGTATTAATAATTATTAGTACCCCCTTGATATCTTCATTATCTTCGATATCAGCCAATGTTGGAATAAGGTGTTCATATTTCGTAGTTTTGCTGCTAGATGATAAGACTTCATGACCTTCTATCTCCCCTATGATTGTGATTAGTTTTATGTGCTTGCCATTGGAAGCAGACAGGGTCAGCTGACCGTAATTTTCTATGCTTTCTGCTTTTTCCTTATTTTCGGTATTTGATTCTGTTTTATTTTCCGACATACTTTCCCCCTATACACAAATAATTAATTATAATACACAGTTTTAGTATGTCCTTTTTTAGTAAATAAAAACATCCTTTTTTATTAAATTGGCAACACTTGACCAAAGCCCATCAAAGACATCTTATCAAGCACTATATAATTGAATACTTTGCAGAATTATCAATATATGTTAAAGAATTAGAAATAAACAAATAATCACGCAGAAGAGAAATTCATCAAAATCGCTCTCCTGCGTGATTATATATGCCAAACCTGTTAATCATCCTGCAGGGGTCGTCGCTCCTGCATCTCTTTTGACCCATAGGATGCGTGGTTGCAACGTAATTTACCACCTCACATAATTAACCGGGGGAAACTCTTATATTTTAGCTATTAAGTGCAACATCCATCGCCTGCTTAATATCATCAATAATATCCTGTGCATTCTCAATACCTACTGAGAATCTGATTAAGTCTGGCTGAACTCCTGCCTCTACAAGCTGCTCATCAGTAAGCTGACGGTGTGTATGGCTTGCTGGATGAAGCACAGATGTACGGGCATCTGCTACATGTGTAACAATAGCACCAAGCTTTAAGGCATCCATGAACTTAACTGCTACTGCTCTTCCGCCCTTTAAGCCAAAGGAAATAACACCGCAGGTTCCATTTGGATAATATTTCTTGGCAAGCTCATGATACTTGTTGCCTGGAAGTCCTGCATAGTTTACCCATGCCACGTTCTCGTTAGCCTCAAGGAATTCCGCTACTGCCTGTGCATTCTCACAATGTCTCTTAACTCTAAGGTGAAGTGTCTCAAGACCCATGTTAAGAAGGAAGCAGTTAAATGGAGAAGGAATTGAACCCAAATCTCTCATAAGCTGAACTGTCGCCTTTGTAATAAATGCACCCTTGCCAAACTTCTCTGTATATACGATTCCATGATAGGTTGGGTCAGGCTGTGTAAGTCCCTTATATTTATCAGCGTGAGCATTCCAGTCAAAATTACCGCTGTCAACGATACATCCGCCAACCTGTGTAGCGTGTCCATCCATGTACTTAGTTGTTGAATGAACAACAATATCTGCGCCCCACTCAATTGGACGGCAGTTAATTGGTGTTGCAAAGGTATTATCAACGATAAATGGCACACCATTCTTATGTGCAATATTAGCAAACTTCTCAAGGTCTAAGATTACAAGTGCAGGGTTAGCAATGCTCTCGCCGAAAAGTGCCTTTGTATTAGGTCTGAAAGCTGCCTGAATCTCCTCCTCAGAAGCATCCGGATCAACAAATGTACAATCAATACCAATCTTCTTAAGTGTTGCACCAAAAAGATTAAAGGTTCCGCCATAAATAGTTGAAGCACTTACGATATGGTCGCCTGCCTCACAGATATTTAAAATTGCAAAAAAGTTAGCTGCCTGTCCTGATGAAAGGAGCATAGCCGCATAGCCGCCCTCAAGGTCGCAAATCTTAGCTGCTACTGCATCATTAGTAGGGTTCTGTAATCTTGTATAGAAATATCCGCTTTCCTCAAGATCAAATAATCTTCCCATTTGGTCACTGTCATCATATTTAAAGGTTGTACTCTGATAAATCGGAAGAACTCTTGGCTCTCCTGACTTTGGCTGCCATCCACTCTGGATACACTTGGTTTCAATTCTGTAATCGCTCATATTCATCCTCCATTTATACCGCACTACTAATTGTGCTGATTATTAATGTGGGAATTCCACATTTTTTTCATTTTATTAATATCTGCTTCTTTAGTATTTCCCACCATGCAAATACTACATTTATCAAGTCGCAGGTAGGTTCTTATGCAGCGGTTAAGCTGATCTAAGGTTACATTCTCATAGCCTCGGACTGCTTCGTCAAGGGATATTACATTCCCTCCGGTCATAAAGGTTCTGGCATTATTAAGAACCGTACTGCTGGCAGTTTCACTGCCAAGAATAAGCTCCGTCTTTGTCTGACGTTTAAGCCTTATAAGCTCCTCTTCGTCTATTCCCTTTTCATAAAGCTCCTCTATAACCTGATAGATTAATCTTAAAACCTTCTCTGCCTGATTAGAATTCATGGAAGCATATATGTGAAATAGTCCCGCCAAATCGCACATACTGTTATAGGAATATATGCTGTAGGTAAGTCCATTCTCCTCCCTAACCTTCTGGAACAGACTGGAATTAAGATTACCGCCAAGCAAGGAGTTAATCATAAACATGGCATATCTGTCCTCATGACCATTGGTAACATTATCAAAGGCAATATTAAGATGCACCTGTTCCATATCCTTATAACGTACCAAAAAGCATTTGTTAAAATCCGGAGCTTTTGGAACAAGCTTTTTTCCCTTTTTTGGAATATCCGAAAAATATTTTTCAAATACTTCTGTTACTGCACTTGCTTCAACCTGTCCGGCAACAGATATAACCATATTATCAGCAGTATAATTATCCTGTAAAAACTTAATCAACTGCTCTCTTTTAAAGCTCTTTACATTAGTTTTGGTTCCTGAAATAATATATCCTAATGGATTATCCTTCCACACCATCTTCTGTAAAAGCTCATGGCACATATCCTCTGCCGAATCATCATAGGAATCAATTTCATCTATTATAACATGCTTTTCCTTAGCTAATTCCTTAGCGTTTATCAAGGATTCCTTTATCATCTCCGCAAGTAATGCAGCCGCTGCCTCAAATTCACCAGTCAACACCTTGCCATAAAATACTGTATTTTCCTTAGAGGTGTAGGCATTAATGCCGCCTCCCATCTCCGTCATGATATCAGCCAGTTCACTCGCCGTATGCTTATTTGTTCCCTTAAAAAGCATATGCTCAATAGCATGGGCAATACCATTATTTTCCTTATTTTCGTTGGCAGAACCGCTGCCTATATATACTCCTAAAGTTACACTTCTAAGATAAGGCATTTCCTCAACGATAACAGGAATATTATTAGATAACCTCTGTATCTTCGCTGCCATTTATATCTTCTTCCTGCTCTTCTAATTTTGTTATCTTAATTTTTCTGATTACCTTATTGGCAACCTCTAATATCTTAAAGTTATATCCATTATAATCCACATCTGCCTCCTCATTATCCTCAGGCAGTCTGTGAAGTGATGATATCATAAAACCATTAATAGTTTCATATTCTTCATCTTCAAATTTAATACCAAGCAGTTCTTCAATATCCTCAAGTAATGTAAATCCATCCACTTCATAAGAATCCTCTGCTGTCTGCTCGATAAGCTCCTCTTCCTCGTCATACTCATCAAGAATATTACCCACGATTTCCTCAATAATATCCTCCATGGTAACAAGTCCTGCGGTCTGTCCGTATTCATCAACAACAATTGCCACATGAATTTTCTTAGCCTGCATTTCCTTAAAAAGAGCATCAATATTACGTGTTTCCGGTATAAAATGTGCCTCACGAAGAAGCTTTGGTATATCTATAACCGCAGTCTCATTACTCTTCTCATTCTCAAATGCCTGTGTAGCATCACGCAGGTATATCATACCTACAATGTTATCAATGTCCTGATCATACACCGGATACCTTGAATAATTCTCCTTAAGCATAAAACGAAATGCCTCATCAAGAGAGGTTCTTCCGTCAATAGCCTTAATATTAGAGCGGTGTATCATTACGTCATGAGCTTCCTTATCTCCAAATTCAAAGATATTGTTAATCATCTCAGCTTCACTTGCCTCAAAGATTCCCTGCTCCTGACCTTCATTGACCATTGTAATGATTTCTTCTTCTGTTACATTTTCCAAATCCTCATTCGGATTAATGCCTATAAGTCTTAACACCAGACCTGACAAGCCACCAACTACAAAGGCTACCGGAAATAATATTATCATCATAACCGAAGCTATTCTGTATAACTGGAATAATGACTTCTCAGGATATTTAAGTCCTATTCTTTTTGGGACAAGTACTCCCAGCACAATAAGAACTGTAAGCATCACAACTGCTACCACATATATCATCCATGCTGCACTTGTTTTGGTTATATTCTCAAAAAATGCCGTTATAACACGCAGAATATACGCACCGACAACAACATTGCTTATAAATATTGTGATATCAAGCGTATTGCCAAATTTTGCTGTATCGTCCATTAATGCCAGTATTTTGTCAGTTTTCCGCTTCTTTTCCTCTCCCATTTTAACAAGGGCTGCCTCATTGGCATTCTCAAGAGCCGACTGGAAGCAGTATAACACTGCATCAATAAACATAAAAATAAATAAAAGTACTATTCCAAAATAGGGATGACTATCGTCCATGATTCTTTAAAACACCTCTTTCCTTAGTTGATTTCAAGCTCAATAAGCTCCTTTGGAGAATGAGCCAGATTAATGTGTCCGTCCTCTGTTACAATTATCATATCTTCTATTCTTACACCGCCAAAGCCCGGAATATATATTCCCGGTTCAACAGTCTCAATAGTGTTAGCAAGAATCTCTGTTTCCTCTGTTGAAGAAAATCTTGGGCTCTCGTGAATAAAGAGTCCTACACTGTGACCAAGACCATGTCCAAAATTCTTACCATAGCCTGCCTCTGTAATAATATCTCTTGCCACCTTATCAATATCCTTCCCCTTAACGCCAGCCTTAACCGCATCAAGTGCTGCAAGCTGTGCCTTAAGCACGATATTGTATATTTCCTTCTGCTTATCTGAAGCCTTACCAAGCACGATGGTTCTTGTCATATCTGAGCAGTAACCGTTGTACTTACAACCAAAATCCATAGTGATGAAATCTCCATCCTGCACCCTTCTCATGCCCGGTACGGCATGTGGAAGTGATGAATTAGGGCCTGATGCCACGATTGTATCAAAGCTAAGATTCTCAGCCCCGTTTCTCTTCATCTCTGCCTCAAGCTCAGCGGCAATCTCAAGCTCAGTCATGCCCGGCTTAATAAACTTAAGGATATGTGCAAATGCCATATCGCCAATTTCTTCTGCTTTTCTTAAATACTCAAGCTCTTCTTCTGACTTAACTATTCTCATTCTCTCTAAGATATTTCCAACCTCCATAAGCTTAGGAAATACCTGATTTCTGCAAAGTGATGCATACTGTGAATATAATACTGACTGGTCCTCAAAACCAACCTTTACTGCGCCGTCCTTCTCGGCTAATTCCTTAAGCCATGCATAATAGCCCTTCTCTACGCTGATTTCGATTACTTCAAAGCCTGTGTTTTCCTTTTCGGCAGCCTCTGTGTATCTTGAATCAGTAAGAATAACTGCCTGTTTATCAGAAATATACACGTAGCCTGTTGCTCCCGAAAAGCCTGTGATATATCTCATATTATAGCCATCTGATATAAGAATGGCATCCAATTCCTTTGCTTTTAATATTTCTCTTACAATATCTAACTTCATTTATTTTACCTCACTAACTTTTTTTACTATCTCTTCCATTGCCATGCAGTAGCCATCCAGACCCTTGCCGACTATCTGAGCTGTACATGAGGCTTCTGTAACTGATATATGTCTGAAAGCCTCTCTCTCATGGATGTTAGAAATATGTACTTCTATCTTTGGCATTTCAAGCGGTTCAAGGGCATCTCTTATGGCATAGCTGTAATGAGTATATGCACCCGGATTAATTACAAGTCCCACAAGCTTGCCTTCCTTATTCTCAAAATATGCCTCCTGCAACTTATCAATAATGGCCCCCTCATGGTTACTCTGCCATACCTCAAGCTCTACGCCTAATTCCTTTGCCTTATTCTCAAGCTTATTGACCAAGAAAGCATAATCTTCACTGCCATATACGCCCTTATTTCTTATTCCAAGAAAATTAAGATTAGGTCCGTTAATTACAAGAATCTTCATATGCACATATCCTTTCATACATTTCCTCAAAGCTAAGTCCCTCTGTCTCTATTATCAGGTCAGCCCTTGCCTCATATATATCAGCTCTTGCTTCCATAAGACCCCGAATCCTTTCCCTAAGGTCTCCGCCCTGTAACAGCGGACGGCTCTTGTCTCCATTAAGACGTCTTACCAGCTCGTCCTCACCAGCTTTTAGATATACTACAGTACCAAGTCCCCTTAGTAAATCACCATTTTCTTCCTTAACAGGCAGTCCGCCTCCTACTGAAAAAACAGTATTATAGATATTCTTATCAATAAGCTCCTTAATAACTGCTGTCTCTAAGCTTCTAAAGTAAGGCTCTCCCTGCTGCGTGAAAATATCATTAATGCTTCTGCCTTCCTTTTCCACAATGTAATCGTCTGTATCTATCATATCAAAACCTTTACTTGTACTAATCCACTTGCCAAAGGTTGTCTTACCCGAACCCATAAAGCCTATTAAAATTATATTCTTCTTCATCTTTCATCATTCCTTAAACGGTCATATACTTCCTTACAAAGCTCAGAAGGAACCTTTATTCCGTTCCACAGCTCATAGGCAGCAACCCCCTGATATAAAAGCATTCCAAGACCATTCTGTGTCTTAGCACCATGTGCCTTGGCAAGCTTCATAAATCTGGTCTCATAAGGGTTAAAAATAATATCAACACCATAGCCTACCAGCTCATAAAAATCCTCATTTTCAATCGGTGCCCCATCAACATCTGGTGCAAGCCCCTTGCTTGTAGTCTGGATTACTGTGTACTTCTTCTTTGAAAGCTTATCATACTCTGATAATAACATAGGACTTACTACATCCTTGCCTATATATGCATTAACATCTGCCGCCAGACTCCTTGCATTATCAATTGTACGATTAAGAAGATATACCTTGGCTGCACCCTCGCTTGCACACATAAAGGTAATGGCTCTTGAAGCCCCTCCTGCACCAAGAATAATTATATCTTCATCCTTTATTTTGACACCATCTTCTTCCAGCTGGCGTTTAAGTCCAATGTAATCGGTATTATAGCCCTTGTATCCACCCTCTGTTCTTACAAGTGTATTAACTGCACCAATGCTTTTTGCAAGAGGGTCAATATCCACAAGACTTTTTATAACCTCACATTTATGAGGAACTGTAACATTAAGTCCCTTAATATTAAGCGCATATGCGCCCTTTACGGCAGCCTCCACCGAATCATTCTCAACCTTAAAGGTAACATATGCAAGATTAATCCCCAGTCTCTCTGACAGGCTGTTATGTATAAGCGGTGATTTTGAATGTCCTACAGGATTACCTATAAGACCACAAAGGGCAGTTGCTGCATTAATGCTGTTTCCCATAGTATACTCCTTATTTTCTTCGATAGTAAAAGAATAAAACTATTTTTTCCAAATATCTCTTTAATACTATCTGTATCTCTTCCTTTGGGTGAATAGGCTTAACAAGAATACTTCTTATTCCTGCCCTATTGGCACCCCATATATCAGTAAATAACTGGTCACCTACAAACAGCGTATTAGAAGCCTCGCTGCCTAACCTCTCCATGGCACTTACATAGCCCCTTGCAGCCGGCTTGTCAGCCTTATATATATATTCTGTTCCAACAGCCTTAGCAAAAGGAGACACTCTTGGCTCTTTATTATTTGATATAAGGCAGGTTCTGTACCCAAGCTCATGAAGCCCCTTAAAAAAAGCAATGCTCTCCGCTGTCGCTGGAGCACCATGAGGAACAAGCGTATTATCCACATCAAATAATACCGCCTTATAGCCCTTATCCCTATATACCTTAAAATCAATATCTTTTACGGAAGCATAATCTTCCTTTGGAAAAAAACATTTAAACATCCGTTCTACCTATCCAATATCTTCTTAATTTCATCCATGAATGTATTAACATCCTTAAATTCCCTATAAACAGAAGCAAATCTTACATATGCAACAGCATCGATATTTTTAAGCTTGTCCATAACCAGCTCACCAATAATACTGGTTGGAATCTCCTTTAATTCCATGTTAAAAAGTGCTGTTTCAACCTCATCCACCAGCTTAGTTATCTGCTCTGCCGATACAGGTCTTTTATGGCAGGAACGAAGTACTCCACTCTCAAGCTTTGCTCTGTCGTAAGTTTCTCTGTTATTATCCTTCTTAACCACAATTATAGGAACTGTTTCTATCTTCTCGTAGGTAGTAAATCTCTTACCACAGGCATCACACTGTCTTCTACGTCTGATTGAGCTGGCATCATCTGCCGGTCTTGAATCTATTACTCTTGTGTTTTCAACACTACAAAACGGACACTTCATTAAGTTTCCTCCCAATTAGTATATTTTCTTATGAATCTTTTTAATTATAAAACAATAAATCTAATTAATATAATTATAATTTAACTATAACCTTTTCTTCACAAACATTAACCAGAATAACATCCGAACCAATATTGGTGATGCAGTTATATGGTATAACATATTCACATTCACTTCCAAAAAAGCAGAACAGCTTTCCCGGTCCGGGCACAATAATCGCCTTAATACAGCCTGAACATAAATCAAATTCCACATCCTGTACACAGCCTAAAATCTTACAATTATTTGAGTTAATTACCTGCTTTTCCCTAAAATCACATATTCTCAAGACCATCACCCTAAAGCCTTTTGATTATTATATGTGTATTTATCCTGAGGGTTCCATATATTCCTATTTATGCTGCTTCAGCCTTTTTTATAGTTTTTGCATACCAGATAAAAAATCATACAGCCAAATATGGCTCCTGCGGTATCCAGTAATACATCCCACATGCTTCCATATCTGCCTCTTACAAACAACTGATGAATTTCATCTGTACAGGCATACAAAGCAGTAATAACGGCTGCTGTTATATACAAGGCTCTGCTATTTTTCCCGTTAATTTTCAAACCGGCTAAAAGAAATATGCATAACACCATATACTCTGCAAAATGTGCTATTTTACGAATAATATGTGTTATAGAGTCTGCTGCCAGTCTTAGCTCATCTTCATCCGAGCAAAAATCAAAAACAGAATCCAACGCAGATACAATAGCATATGCCACACCATCACTATGCGAATTGGAAACCTCCGCCTCTGAATGTGAAAAAATAAATATTAATATCATCATGGCAACAGCAGGTATATATGCTAATTTTCGCATCATTGTGCATTCCCTGTTGCTGCTGTGCTTTCTTCTGTTGTTAATTGCTCCTCATAGGCTTCCGTAGTATTAAGTGCCTCAAGGTCAACCCTTGTATAAATATATGTATACAGCTTCTTCATATAATAACTGAAATCTATTCCTACATATGAATCACCTTCAATAGTGATGTAATGGAACTCTTCATCCGGAATATGCCATGATACAATCTGATACTGTGCAATCTCCGGAAGCATAAAGATTAAATCCATACACTCATCAGTTGTAAGATTTGTTGTTATTTCCGGAATTACACTATTAAGCAGGGTTACTAAGGTTGTGACATCCATAGTCTTTAGCTTGTTAAAAATACACTGTACAACTCTTCTCTGTCTGTCAGTACGTGAGAAATCTCCATTACCAACATATCTGAAACGTGCATAAGCCAATGCCTGCTTACCGTTAAGATGCTGATATGAACCATCTGCAAAATCCACATAATCCACATGCTCTCTCTCAGGTGGTTCTACTAAAAGATTACTTGCGTGAATATACTGGTTAAACCAATACAATTCCTCCTCATACACCTGAACATCCAGACCACCCATTATATCAATGGCTGTAATAAAGGAATTAAAATCTACTGATACATATCTGTCCACCTTAACTCCATAATTATATTCCAAGGTCTCAAATAAAAGCTCAATTCCACCATAAGCATATGCCGAATTAAGTTTTCCGTACTCCTCCTTAATCGGAATCTTTACAAAGGTATCTCTTAAAAAGGAGGTAGCAACAATCTGCTTATTCTCTCTGTTAATAGATACTAAAATCATGGCATCTGAGCGGCTTGAGGTCTCTGTCTCAGATCTTAGGTCTGTGCCCACAAGAAGGATATTATATACATCTGCAACCTCTTCTTCACCCTCGAAAATATTGTTTTCTGCATTGTTCTCAACAGCTTCCTTATAGGACTCAAGTTCAGCGATATCTGTATCCGGGCGTGTTTCCTCAGTGCTTGGATTTAATACATCCTCTAAATAGGATGGTGTTTCGGCAAGAATTGTAAAATTCTCATCCAACTCCACATAATTTCTCTTATTAATAAATGACAATGCAATCAGATAACAGCTTATTAAAAATACAGCTAATGCCGCAACAATGCAGCCTACTACAATACCTATAGTTTTTCCTATTGATTTTTTCTTTTTTTTCTTTTTCATTATTTCCTCACCTCTTTTGAACATATCACATTAAATTGTATCACATCTTAGTTATAAAAAAAAGAGTGATTGCATATTTTTTGCAACCACTCCTGAGATTTTATAATTATTTTAGAATTATTCTGCATAAATAGCATCAATAAGCCTCTGCGATGTTGCAGCATAATCCGGTACAAGCATACCATGACCATTAATATTCTGTGCTGTATATAAATCATCAAAAGGTACTCTCATCTGCTTAATATCATATGTCAGATATGTTATTGCATCTGTCACATACGCCATAATCTGTGTCTCTGTGATATTAGTTGTTACCATTGGAAGAATGGTGTTAGCAAGCTCATTAAGCTTGGTAATACTCATTGACTTAGCCTTATTAAATACTTCATTAAGCACAGCTCTCTGTCTCTCTGTTCTTGCATAATCAGAGCCTGCTGTCTGACGTTCTCTCGCATATCCTACAGCCTGTACACCGTTAAGAAGCAATGTACCTCCTCCATTAAGAACATTTGCTGTTTCCCAGTTTTCAACACCTCTGTCAAAATCCATATCCCTGATATAATTATTGGCAGCCTCTGCTTCTGCATCAGTAATTGTCATCTCAATACCGCCTAAAATATCAATAATGTCAATTAAACTATAGAAATTAACACATATATATTCATCAACTTTGACCTTGAAATTATTCTCTATTGTATCAAGAAGTAATTCCGGTCCACCCTGTGCATTTGCACGATTAAGCTGATCATAATGGTCCACATATTTCTGAGAGCCATCCGGATTACGCTGTTCTTCCATTACCTTCGGATAATCAATATATACATACAAATCTCTCATAAATGAAGTCATATATATTTCCTTAGTATCTTCATTAATTGATATAAGAATCATCGTATCCGAATTACCCGGCTGTATCTGAACATTCTCAAAATGTCTGTTATCAATACCTATAAGAAGAATATTCTTAACGTGATCAGCTTCTGCAACCTCACTATTATCAATAAACTCCTTATTACCACTCTCAATTTCACTTACTGCCTCTGATGGTAAGGTCTCACCTTGAATTGTCTCTACTGTTTCAGTCTCATAATCCCCGGTTACATACTCACCAGGATTAACAATATCAATCTTTCCGATATAATTCTTTATCATCAGATACACACATAAAACTATAATAAGAACAAGAGTAAGAACACCGCAGATTACTATTATAGCTATATTTGCCTTATTGGATTTCTTTTTCTTCTTTGCCATTTTATCTTCCTCGCATATCTTATCCGTTATTTGGAACCAACCTTCTTAAAAACAACAAATACCGTTTTAAGAAGGATACGTAAATCAAGCACCAGTGACCAGTTATCGATATATTCAAGATCAAGGCGTACTACCTCCTCAAAATCTTCAATATCACTTCTTCCGCTAACCTGCCATAAACCGGTTATACCCGGCTTGATACTGAGTCGTCTCTTATGATATCCTGCATACTGCATAAACTCATCCACAGTAGGCGGTCTGGTACCAACAAGGCTCATATCACCCTTGAGCACATTAAAAAACTGTGGAAGCTCATCAATACTTGTAGCTCTGATAAACTTACCCACCTTGGTTACTCTTGGGTCATCTGTCATCTTAAACATAAGACCCTTCATCTCATTTTTCTCCATAAGAGCCTTTTTACGCTCTTCTGCATCCTTGTACATTGAACGGAACTTATACATATAAAAATATCTTCCGTTTTTACCCACTCTCTTCTGCTTAAAGAAAAGCGGTCCTCTGGACTCTATAAGAAGTATTGGTGCAAGAAAAACTGTAACAACTCCTGTTATCAGAATACCGGCAAGAGCACCAACAATATCTATCATTCTCTTAATAATCATCTTATTAGGCTCAAAAAACTTTGCCGCAAAGGATATTACCGGGAAAGGACCATAGGTTGCCACTTCCTTATCAAAGCCTTCAAAGCCTTCAAGAATATTAATGTTGAGATGAACAGTAATACCCATCTTCTCAAATTCCATAATAAATGGTTTAAGTGAATTACCTGTTATATATGAAACATTAACATATACTTCATCTACAATATTAACCTTGGCATACTCAAATACATCTTCATATGCAGCCACAACAGGAATTCCGTCAATAACCTTACCCTTCATATCGTTATCGATTATTGCGATTCCTTTGATTCTCTTAGTAAATTTCTCATCGCTCTTCTTTAACTGCTCAACAATATTCTGTGCACGATCAGAGGTTGTAACAAGATATACATGTGTTACATTCCTCTTATTATCATACCAATGTCTTAAATAAGCCTTAAAAGCACAATGACATCCGTACATTATAAGCACATTCAACGCAAGCGCTCCAAAAAGACCGGTTCTTGCCATTGTCATTGTAGTCTTACTCCAGAACAGAACTAAAAGAATTACCATTGAGAGCAAAATGTTCATCTTGAACACATATAAAAACTCTTCAAAGTAACCTCTTATTATAAAATACTGATTCTGGTTAAAGAAAATAAACACTATAGAATAAGCGAGAAATATCGGTCCAAGCAAACCTACAATTACATCATAGCTCATATAGATTTCCTTATCGAGGATAATCTTGCTCAAAAAATCAATACTAAAAAAACAACATAAAAGACTTAGTAAATCGATAATAAGGAGAAGAATATTAATTCCACTATACTTTTTTTGATTCATATTCTCTATTACCTATTCTTTTCTATTTATTTGTTAAAACTATACATTAATGCCTATTCTACTACAATTGCCTGATAAGTTCAACTAAAATTTTTTCGAATAACGAAAAGCCGCCACACAGCCTTAGCAATATAAGCTGCCAAAAATTAGCTCCGTTATAATTCTTCTGATAGTAATATTTTGATTTAAGAACTGTTTTCCATACTGCAATATTTTTCATGGATTTTCGTATTGAAACAGCATGGTTGTGGATATATTTCTCTGATGTAACAAGACCGGTAAGATAGCCTGCCTGTTGAAGCCTTTTACCAAGAATAAGCTCCTCACAATAAAGAAAAACATTCTCATCCAGTCCATCAATCTGTTTAAATACATCTGACCTGATTGCAAAAAATGATCCCTGTATAACCGGCACTCTCATAAGTGGTACAGAATAATCAACTTCAAATTTTTGTTTTTCATACACTAATCTTCTGATGCTTATAAAGCAGTCTCCCAAATCGTGCATATATGTGAAAAAATCCCTGTATGGTGCAGCATCTGTAGTTCCATCCGGATTAGTCATAACTCCTGACAGAACTCCATATTCCTTATTTTCCTCAAAGCTGCTGCATATAGAAGTAATGAGACTTTCCTCAAACAATACATCCGGATTGGCAATAAATACCACCTCTGCTGAAAAATCCCTGATTAGTATTTCAGCACCAAAATTATTCCCGTAGGAATAGCCGCCGTTCTTCCCCGAAGAAACCACGCTAACCTTATCATATAAGGCATATTTCTCAGTTAAGACCGCCAAGGAATTATCCGTTGACATATTATCCACTATTACAATATGCCCTAATGCAGAATAATCCACAATATTGTCTGTAAGCTTTATTACTGATTCTGAATCATTATAATTTAATATTACAATTCCGGTTCGCATTAATCTGTCAACTCCGTATGTGTCTCTTTAGCACACTTTTCCCATGAAAACTTCTGCCTTTGAATCTTAGCCGCTGCTGCTATCTGCTCTTTTTCTTCTTTGCTAAGACCTGCACACCTTTCAAACAGCCTGCCTAATTCTTCTCCATCCTTAACATTGGACAAATACATTGCTGCATCCTGGCCAACCTCCGGCAATGAGGATACATTTGAGGTAATAACAGGAAGTCCGTAATTCATTGCCTCTAACAAAGGTATTCCAAACCCTTCATAAAGTGATGGATATACAAACGCCTCTGCCCCTTTAAATAAGCATTGCTTTTCATCCTGCGTTACAAAACCTGTTCTGATTATATCAGTTTTATAAGAACTGTCTTCAATCTGCTTAAGTACTCCCTCGTACTTCCAGCCAAGTCCGCCCACAAGCACCAATGAATATTCTTTAAAGCCCTTTGCCTTAAATGCTTCAAAACCCTTGACAATTGTATCCACATTCTTTCTAGGTTCAATTGTACTTACAAACAGGAAATATTTATCCTTAATTCCAAATTTCTCTTTAACAGCCTTTACTTCTTCATCACTTCTGTCCTTCGGCTTATCAGTACCCCCCAGATATGTGCAGGCAATCTTAGATGACTCTATCCCAAACAGGCTTACAATATCATATTTGGTTGCCTCTGAAATAGCAATAATTCTGTCCGCTCTCTTGCATGAGCCCTTAACAAAAAGCTTCTGTATAATACTATTATAATTACTTCCGATATTCTTAACACGAAACTGTGCCAAATCACATATGGTAAGCACATATCTTACACCCTCTACCTTACCAAAAGGCAATACATGCTGTGTTCCCCAAAATACATCAATATTATATTTCTTAATCAGAGCACTACCTCTGGCTGCCAGCCATAGTGTTCCAACCTTTCCTGATTCTGTAACTATATGCCAGTTATCTCCTAATTCAAAATCCAGGCTCACCTCACGACACGAAAACAAATAATATTCATTCTGCTTATCGAATTCATTAATCTGTTTAATAATATTATATACATATGTGCCAATTCCCGCTCTTTGCTTTGTAAGAGGTCTGGCATCTATACCAATTCTCATTTTACAACTTCCAACCTTTCAGCATCCTTAAAATTGCTTGCTTTATAGCCAATAGCCAATACCATCCATATATTAATTGCAGTAGGCGGCAGCCATAAAGCTCCCTCTACATATGCAATAATCAGATATACCAGTACTCCGTCAAATACACCTCGAATAATTGGTGAAGTATTTCTGTATTTTACAAGCTTTGTAACCATGATGTACACAATCGGTCCTAAAAATGCAATTATTCCGGCAAGTCCACCAATCATAAGAATACAGAAATATGTCATTTCATAACTGCTTCCCCAATAATCAGTAAGTCCATATGGACCAATTAATATCCACTCTGTTCTATTCACAAAATAATCTATCAATGCATTCATGGAATCAGAACGTCCTGATAAATCATTAATATTTTCAAAAGTAAAAGAATCCTTAAATCGTTCTGCAACCTGTGGAAACATTTTCAAATATATGGCAGCAATAACAGGAATCATTGCAATAACAATACATGCCAGTAACACCTTACTTTTTGTTGCCCACTTTCTGTTAATTATAACTGCTCCCTTTATTGCAAAGTACAATCCAATACCCACCCAGCAGGTCTTAGAGCCTGTAAGCACGCAGAAGAATGCAAACACAACCAGATATAACAGTTTCGTAGTCTTGTTTTTAATAGACTCATATATCATCGGACAAAAAAGAATAATATTCACTCCAAGAAGATTACCATTCTGATATGTGGAAACTGTTTTTGAATAGGAAACATCCTCCTGAACTCCATTATATTTTTCTGCATACCAGTTTTCACTTGAAATATAGTCAGTATAATTAACAGTCAGACCCGGAATCGAGAATTTCTCTATGCCAAATGCCGCCTGCAAAAATCCAAATATAAAAACAATTACCGTACCCCAGAATAACATCTTAATAATAAAATCAATCTGCTTCTGCTCTACAATATAATAGTTAAATACCATAAAGATAAACGGATATATAACTACTGGAACCAAAAAGCCTACCCATGCTGACAAGGCTTCTCTTTGGCATACCATAACAAGCAGAAATCTTCCTGCCCAATATAGACAGGACATAATAACAAAGCTTTCTGCCTTCGACAGAACGAAGCTTCTTTTCCACAATATTGCTGCACACCACATCATAATAGATAAAAGCAAAATATTTGTTAGTATA
>JAZQLB010000166.1:0-3183 GCA_045542475.1 Lachnospiraceae bacterium
ATTGCAGCTTATATCCAGGAGAAAGCAAATGCTTTAGATTATGATACACAGATAAAAACTACAGTAGGGGGAAATGAAGACATCAGGCTTTATAAAGAAGTATATGAAAAAGAAATCAAGTCTGAACTGTCGAAGGCAGCAGATATTTTGGTGGGTACCAGATATAATTATACAATTAATAATCAACATCTGGCAACCAGGCTTAAGGCTGAGATAGATGCTGAGCTGGCTAAGCTTCTTTACAATTATACTTACTTTAGAAAATCTTATGACTTTAAAATAGGTGGAATTAACCTTGCAAATTTACTTACATTTTATGCTGAAAAATTAAATCCGGAGCTGACCTTTGATTATCTGCATAATCAACTGAAGGCTGGCAACAGAAAAATGAATCAAACCTATGACAAGTACACAAGCATGATACAGGCTAAAACCGGAACAGCACTTTATCCACAATTAGAGTTCTTTATCAGAATGTCAGGAACAGAAGATTATAATCAGTGGTTTGTGGACAACTGGAAGGGACATGTGGCAGAGCAGGATCCTGTAGGATATGATTATACCCCCTTATTAAATTGGAGAATTTGGGATAATTTAACCAATCTTTACGGTGTGCATGCACACTTGCTGCACATCTTAACCATCCCTGAAGAAATTCAGCCACAGATGGGGATTATCTCTACTTCTTCTCAGCTTGTGTTCTCAGAGGCAAGCATATATTATGCAGATCCTGAAAGCAACCTTGAAAAATTCTACCAAAAAGTGGATAATTGTGCTGTACGTTATGGCAGATACTACGGAACTCCCTTGGGATTTGTAGAAAATGGTGAAGAGAACTTAAATGCTGATTTATGTATGGGATATGATACCATTGGAAAATATGCAAATCCTGCATATTCTGAGAAACAGGGTTATGGTACGGAAGCACCCATGGTCAAGTATATGATGGAGCCTAGAGAGGTAATGTTTAATGATAACAGTAAGGGTGCTGTTGCTAATGGTAGATATATTTTCTATGGATATATGCATGCTTTAGGTGATGATCTTGGTATCTTTACTCATGAAAATGCACATAATCAGGATTCAGATTTCTTTTATGCAAAAGCAGGAAGGCGACCAGGAGCAGGTGGAGAACATCATGCCGAGGGTATGCTGACACAAAGTGCGGCAGTAAGTACCTGGGAGGGTGTATTTAACTTCAATTCAATGTATAATTTTAACATAGAGGATAATGTAATCGTAAACTTCAGTTATGAACGTATCAATACCAGAGAAGAAATTCATGACTTTTACAGAGATTTATTTGAGGTATGGTATGTGGCCAATGCCATGTATGGTGAGGCTTTTATAGAGGCTCCCAAAACTGTTCAGGAAAATGTAAATAAAAAAATAAATATTACCGGAAGCGGGAATTCGCTTGGTACCCAATATGGAACAGGTTATTGGAGTGAAGATATGGAACGGTTAGGCTGGGAAATGAACAGCCTGGATGATTTATTTAACTACAAGATAGCCTTCAGACCCATTGAAAGTGCAGAAAGTGGCTACTATATAGAGCTGTTCTGGCCTGTAATGTGGTACACTCCCAATAATCCGGAGGGTGTGGCAGATCCGGGTACATTTAAAATTATGGCTTATGATATGTTGGGTTATGCCGGTTGGGATAAAGGTTTGGTTGAGTGGGTTTCTGCAAGACATCAAAATGATAATGAGGCAATTCAAGCAATTACCGGCTATGATACTGTGATAGATTATAGAAAGGCAAGAATTACTGAAGCGGCAGAGAAGGCAAAAACCTCTCCTTATTTCCATAGTGAACAGCTGGAAAAGATAATAGGAGCATCTTATGCTACAGAAGATAGAAAGAGTGTGGATAATACTCTTGGAATCAAAAAAATATTAACGCATGCCATTAAGAGGGTAACAGATGACTTCACTAATGGTACTGTTTATGAAGAGTCAACAAATATTTATAAAGTAGGCACAGCAGAGGAACTGATTGCTGCAGTGGAGGACACCTGTTCTACAACCGGAGTAATGATTAAGCTCACCAATGATATTGATTTTAGTGAAGTAGAGTCAGCTGGAAATGCTTATATCAACAGGATGTTCGGATTTATTGAAGGTAATGGCTATAAGATAAGCGGATTAAAGAAACCACTATTTGATAAAATGATGTATACAATGGTAAGAAATCTTGAATTAGAGGGAGAGTCTAATGTCCTTCTTGCGAATACATCTTCATTTGCTTTAGTTCATCATTTTGATTATGACAAAACTAAGACATTGATCAATAGCGGTGATGCAAAACAGAATGTTTATACATACTTTATAGGAAAAGAGTTTATAGGAGAGGGAACAACACTGGATACTCCTGAAAACTTCAAAGCAGAAGCAGGAAATGGACAGGTGACATTGAGCTGGACAGCCCCAGCAGGTAAGGTAACTAAGTATCAGGTTTCAAAGGATAATGGTTCCAGCTGGACTGATGTTACTAATGGAACAAGCTATACTTATACAGATTTAATCAATGGAACAGCATATCAGTTTAAGGTACGTGCAGTAAATGAGGTAGGTGAAGGAAGAATAGCATCCATAGGTGCAATGCCTTTTGATTCATCAACAATGCAGACTGCAGAAATACCTGTTTTCTCACCTAATGGTGGAACCTTTACTGAGGCACAGACAGTCACTATAAGTTCAGCTACAGAAGGAGCAAGCATCTATTATACTACAGATGGAAGCCAACCCGACACCAGCAGTACACCATACAGACAGCCTGTTACAGTAAATGAAACAACAACAATTAAGGCTATTGCTGTAAAAGCTGATATGAATAACAGTACAGTAGCATCTGCAACCTTTACCATCAATAAGGGAGCTTCCGATCAGATGCAGAAAGTAAGCAACCCTGTAATTTCACCTAATGGTGGAATCTATACTCAGGCACAGAAAGTAAGTATTATTTCTGAAACTGCTGATGCAAGGATTTACTATACTGTGGATGGTGCCGTACCTACGGATAAGAGTACATTGTACTCCGAAGAAATTACCATAGATAAGACGACAACTATCAAAGCCATAGCAATCAAAGAGGGCATGACTGACAGTGATGTGGTAGAAGCTGCATTTACCATTAATGAGGAGAATTCTCCTCAGGAAGTGAAGGTAGTAGCAGACCCT
>JAZQLB010000167.1:0-2126 GCA_045542475.1 Lachnospiraceae bacterium
TATATTGGCTTCTTCTCTTAATGACCGGGAAACCAAATCATAATAGATTGTAAATGTATCCTCTGCTGTTACCCCGGGAAGTAACCCCTGTCTCTGCATTTCTCTTCCGGTATCCGTCAGTTTTAAACGTCGCATAGGCACTGTGCTCAACTCTGTTTCATCATCAATCCTCGACATTCTGATAGCACCCATATCCTGTAAATCGATGAGACACGGACGAATTAACTGATCAGCATCAGCAATAGTAAAGATTTGTTCAAAAAATGCAGCAATCGAAATACCTTCGTATTGTGTTAATGTCTCACACTTATTAATTGCCTCAAGTATTACCCATTCTATCGCTGTGGATTTTCTGGCTGTAAAATGAGATACCTCTACTTTGTGCTGTATACATGGATATGATAAAGTAACCTCTGAAATAATCATAACTTACCACCTAATTCTTTGTACTCGTTAAGAACTGCTTCCTCCACTTCCGGTGTAATAATTTTACCGCAGCTTCTAAAGCAGCCTTTTCTATTTAGGCCTTCCATAATATTTTTATAGACAGGAGCCGTTCTATAGCCCGGCATGTCCATATTTGGAAGCTGCACCTGCTGGTTTTCATACATATGCTTTGCACCAACAATAAACAGTAATTCCTGTGCTCTGGAAAAGGCTACATTAATTCTTTCAAATGCCACCACGTGTTTACTTGCCCTGCCTCCTTTGTTATTTCTTACAAGACTCGTAATAATAATGTTTTTCTCTTTTCCCTGAAACCGGTCTACTGTATTAATATCAACATCTATGGCAGAAAAGTCATATGTCCTTTTAGCCTCTCTGAAGGCTTCCCGTAACTCATTTACCTGCAGCTGATAAAAGCTGATAACACCTACTGTTTTCCTGTTATTCTTACTGTAGCCCTGTTCCCTGTAAGTATCGGCTATTTTTTTCAACAGTTCTAAAACAATATATTTTTCCAGAACATTGTAATTAGAGGTGCTGTTATGCGGCCGGACTTCATAAATAGGCTTATCACTCGGAGTACAGGAAGAATCAATCCAATAGGCATGTCTGTCAGGAGAAATAAAGGAACTTCCATCCACCCCCCTGATCGTCAGACCATGGTTTTTTTCAAGCTTTTCCACTTCCTCTGTCAGTCCGCAGGAGAGTCTTTGCTCATAGAACCGGTTAATAATATCCATAATATCGGAATGCATGCGGTACTGTACCAGAAGAGAATGCTTAATACTGTCATCTGCCTGTTCAAAATAATCTTTAAACAACGATGAAGTAACCATTTTATGGAATCTGTTGAAATTATCCTGTGTCAAAAGATCTCTGATTTCTTCCGGTGCATTTTCCTGATTTTCCGTCAACTCCTTGTAAGAGCCCTCATGCTCCTTAAACATTGGAGGCAGCTGTCTGTGGTCACCAACTAAAATTGCTTTGCGGGCCTTCATCAAAGGTATTAATAATTCCGGAGGTGTTGCCTTACTTACCTCATCAATGATTACCACGTCAAAATCATCATAGCCGTTATCTGTAAGATTTCTCATATTATCCGTACAGGATATTCCGACCACATTGCAAGCATTTATATATGTCTTTTGATAGTGCTCCTGATCGTGCATAAATGATTCCTTGTCTTCCAAACGTTCCTTGAATGACCGAAGCGTCTTCTCCCAATCATTTCTGAAGGCTCTCTGTTCCTGAAGCTGCCGGATATTATCTTCTTTCAACTGCTTAATATGCTCCATGATTTTATCCGGTTCTGTCGACTCAATTTCATACTTTTCTCTTAATTTAAGCAACGTCTGGCCTTTGGACACAATTTGCTCTTTTGTCTTTTTTATGTTATCGTTAATTACCGACAACTTTGACTCGGCAATACTTCTTCTCTCATTGATTTTACTGACATCAATAATATCCTTCTGCAATAATTCCTTATTAATTTTATCCAATGCTTCCCATACCGCTATATTCCATACATCAATTGTCTGAGTCAGTATTGACAACACGGTATCGTCCTTGCCCATGGAAATTCTTTCAGCCAGTTCCTTCGATAGAATTGCACTTTCCACATTTGTGACTTCAACGACCGAGGAGGAAAATTTCAACTCAAAGTCGGAGGCCAAGCGGTC
>JAZQLB010000168.1:0-12972 GCA_045542475.1 Lachnospiraceae bacterium
TCCTTACTGGTAACGCTATATTCCGCTAAGCCTTCCTCAAATATCTTACGGATTAATTCTGCATATGCTTTTGTATCAACCATACCTAATAAATCCTCAGATACAGAAATTTCAATCCATTCTGCTGTTATACCATATTCTGCTCCGATATCATATCCCATTACAAGCTCTAAAATATCCAATACCTCAGCTGCATTTACATATAAGGCATCCTCATCAATAATTAATAACTCCTCGACCTCCATACTGAAAGTTCCCTCAATATCAGCCTCAAAGCCTAAAGATACTCTTTCACCATCTGTTGCTCCAAGCAATGCTAATTCAAGCTCCTCAAGCTCTGAAACATTTGATTCCACTACTGCTCTAAGCTCAAAATAATACTTTTCAAATTCCTCTGCTGCCTCCATTACCGTAAACATTGTTTCCTTTGAACCTGCCTTGCAGCCTGTTAATGTCATCGCTGCAATAAGTAATATTGCTATTATTGTTCTTATTCTTTTCATTATCTTATTTCTCCTTTTAGTAATTGTTTTTTGAGACTCTCATACATAACACTGTGCAGAGTTCAAAAAGGTTGCAAAATTTTTAAACTTTCATTACAGATTTTTTATTAAAGCTAAAACATCTTTCTACTCAATGGCTAAATGTAATTCTCCAAACACATATGATAAAAACTCATCCATTGTTAAATCAGAATATCCTGATGTAAAATCTGTGGAGTTGCCAAATACTGCATCCCCATTTCCAAGGTCTATATAGAAAAACTGCTCTGTATAATCACCATGATTTATATCAAATCTGTTAATAATGATATTTCCTACGCTAAGGTCATACATCTTAGTTACTTCTGCGCCATCATAAATCTCTGTCTGCCAATAGCAATAATCTTCAGATGAAGTATATATATCATCCACATAAATAAACAGATGCATATAATCATCCTCTACAAGCTCCATACACAACTGCCCCTCATTAAGCATTGAAAAATCCAAATCCGGCTGAACATATGCACTATCATAATAAATCACAACCAGTTCCCTTAACCCTGTCATCATAATCTGCTCCTGCTTAACAGGCACATGGCTGATTGTTTTACCCTCAAAGCTTTCTGTCGGTTCTTCTGTTGCCGGCTGGGTTGGCTCTTCTATTGTCGGCTGGGTCGGCTCGTATATAGGCGATACCGATGTTAAATAATCTTCATAATAGCACTCGCATATTATATATACAAGCTCCTCAAGTGTGGTTACATCCTTAGGAGCTTCAATCCGAAGTCTGATAGCCTCTGTCAGGACATATTCAACAGTTAATTTCATCATTTCATCACTGTCGGCATCTGACATTTCTGCAACAAATTCAACGGAATACTCTCTCTCCCGTTCTTTTCCTGTCATTGAATTGGATAATGTAAAACTAAGCTCTCCCATATCCTCATCAGCCACTTCAAGCCCTTCAACAAAATCTGCAAAAGCTACATCAAGGTTATATAATAACTCCTCTGCCGCTGCCTCCATATCTGCATCCATATATGCTTCCAGCTCCTCACCAACCTCTGAAAGAGCTTCCTCTGCCTCAGCTCTTAACCCCTCTATTTCCTCATCAGTAATTCCAAGCTGGTACTCCTCATTAAATTTCATAATTCCCGAAACTGCCGCATCCATGCAAAGCTCTATGGTATCCTTATAAGCCTCCATTACAGCATTCTCATCATAAGCAGCAATAAGCTCTATAATATCTTCTTTGTTATTATCAACAGACTCAGCCAAATTTTCTACAAAGGTAATGATATCATCAAAGCTTTCAATGACTACTGTATGCGTAGAGCTCTTATCTGTAATCTCATTGTCTGCTAAAGCCTCCTCTAACATTTTACACATAAGTCCGGTATACTCTTTTGTATCAGCCATATCAAGCAAACCATCTGCTACCGGCAATTCCAGCCATTCAAGCTCAATTCCGTATGTATCCTCTACATCATATCCTGTATATGCTTCAACCAGCCTTAAAACCTTGCCCACATTAATATATACTGTATCTTTGTCTGCAATTATTAAATCCTCAATCTTAAGGTTAAATAAGGCATAGTCAATTTCAAAGCCTAAAGCCACTCTCTCGCCGTCATGTTTTCCATTTAATACTATCTCAATATTCTCAAAATTCGGAATGTTTGATTCAAGCTTTGCCCTAAGCTCATAATAATATTTTTCTATTTCTCCTGCCTCTTCCATAATGGTAAACATTGTATCCTTTTCATATTTGCAGCCGGTTAATGCCATAGCTGCAATAAGTAATATTGCTAATATCGTTCTTATTCTTTTCATTAAATTGTTTCTCCTTGCTTTGTTTTTTTGAGACTCTCATACATAACACTATGCAGAGCTTCAAAAGGTTGCAAAAAAGGTTTAAAAAGAATTGCAGAGCCCTTTATAGTGCTCTGCAATCAGCATTAATATATATTGTCTTTTTTCTCCCCGTTTTTTTCCTTAGGATTAGGATAAAGCTCCGGCTCATCATATTCCGGCATATAGGAATACAACAAACATTGAATTTCCTCTAATTCTTCAATACCATAGGTGTACCCAAAAAACTTATGCAGCACCTCTCCCTCAGGGCTGTAATAGGTAAATCCCCATGCTGAACCATCACAGGCATCAATCTCCTCATCTGATTTGCCCTTTACAAAATTATCCTCCAGAAATTCTGTAAGTTCCTCATAAGCCTCCTTTGACATTTTAGTCTCATAATCTAACACCATACCACTCAGATTATAATTGGAAGCTAGATGTATGGTTCCATCATAATATACTGTTATTACATCAGAATCCCAAAAATCTGATGAACTATCCACCAGCCCCCAGTTACTGTGTGAGACCTTAAACATTATTTCATGCAAATCTGCATATTCCTCAAAATTGACCTTTTCCTCGTTATCGTTCTTATTCCCGGTATCTGCCATTCTCCCCTTGGCACATCCTGGAAGAATAAGAACGATAAGAGAAATGATAAAAAATATAGTTTTTGCCCGCTTCATAATACTCTTTGTTAATCTTCCATTTCTGTCCAAGTGTTAAACATCCTTTTTGTAAACTTCTCCTCGTTATCCCTCACATACGTCAGAAGTTCTTCTGCATCGGATGATATACTGTCAATATCCTCCAGTACATACACCAGATAGAACCCATACATTCCTTCATCTCTTATTAATTGCTCTACAGCCCTTGCGATAGCTTCCCCATCAGCAGCACTTCCCTCAACGAACACATACCCCTTCTTATGAGCATCCAGCTTCAGAATTTCTTCAACGCTCGTATCTCCATTAACTTCCATGCCGAAATGCTCTTCCATTGTCGTATATGTTATGCAGTTTTCAAATCCGTTTTCATTTAACAATCCCATGAAGTACTCGTCATAGCTTTCCTGAATCAACGTACCATAATAATTATCATCAAAAATGATTTCCCCGTTGGCATCTTCGGAAAGACTCATCGTGTATGTCTTATCACTACCCGAATCATCCGTATAATATATAATAGGTGCCGATGGTCCTAAAACAGATGGTGCTTCATAATATTCAATTGTAAATTTTATCCCCGGATACTTTTCCTCCAAATACTGAAGCGTTGCTCTGGAGTTTAGAATACACTTTTCCTCTCCTGAGTAGAGCTTTCCTTCCTGCACTCTTAACTTATCCCCTTCATCCACACAGAATGAATTAATCAAAAGCTGCTCCTCCTCCGCTGTCAGAACAAGTTCTACCTCCGGCTCTCTTTTGCTACTGTTGCCACAGGCACACAGTGACAGCATAATAATTATTGTCATTAAATATATTCCTACTCTGCGCATCTTACCGCTCCTTTAAATCTCACTTTGTCCTTTATAAATATATTTCTATTATATAAAATACTCCCCTGTTACTGTGCTTCAACATATATTACATTAAATAATACAACTGCCTCCGTAAGCTCAATGTCCTCACCCTGCACAAGCTCCTTAATTAATGACTGTAGCTGCTCATCTGTTGTATTATTTGGCAGTCTGAGTGCAGCTACCTTTGAATTATCCAACTGCTCTATAAGCATATCGGCTGCATCCTCGAACACTTCTGCTGACATACCATTTACATAGTAATACTCCTTGCTACCATCTGTTGCCGCAAAGCTTGTATAATCCATAATTGCATAATTATCAGCTGCCAGAATTCCACTCACCTGACTGTCTGTAACGTTAAATAAAGCATTAATTGCCATGTCCGCATCATTATTGGTAACATCAAGAATACACCAGCTTCCGTCCACCTTTACGCGGTTCCACTCATGTCCGCCGCCGTACATGGCACCGGTCTCACATACTGCCTCGAGCCCTGCGAAACGTGCTGTTAAAATAAATGCCTCGGAATAACTCTCGCATACGCCATAATTTTTGCAAATGATTCCATATGGAGTGTGTGAATCAATATACTGCTCTGTATATAATTCATCAGCTACCACACCGGTAGCAGTTGAATCAAAATCATAGGATGCGTTTTCTCTGAAATATTCATTTATAGCCAATACCTTTTCGTAATCGGACATACTCTCATCAGTTACCTCTAAAGCTATAGAATATGCCGCATCAAGCTCCTCCAAGGATTTTTCAAGCCTTACTATAGCATCCTCTCGATATTCAACGATTAACGCCTGATATTCACTTGAATAACCCATATTCTTAATCATTCCGCTTGTTGGATTCTGTCTGTAAGCTTCAATCAACAATGACATTGCATAATCTACATTTGCTGCATCAGGATACACTTCAACCGGTATTGGTATAATCTCAGTCTGAGATATGAGACATAATGCCATCCATGCCTGCAAATCATTGTTTGCGTAGAGAACAGTCTCTATTTTATCAACACCTAATATACTGATGTTATTTTCAACAATCCCTTTTATCTCCTGCATAAGCTGCATGGGTGCACTTAAATCTTCAACTATCTCAGGAGCTTCAGTTGTTTCCTCGGTCTGTACCTCTGTTGTGCTCTCTGGCTGGGTCTCTGATGGTGCCTCAGTTGAAATTTCCGGCTCGGTCTCGCTTGGTGTCTCAGTTTCTGTCTCCACCTCTGTCTCACTTGGAAGCTCCGGCTCTGTTGGAACCTCCACATCTACTGAGGGTGTATTGTTAATCTGAGGTTCATCAATATCCGTTAATTTACCAAGAAGTTCATCCTCTCTGGCTGTTACATATGAAATATCCGCCATAACATCCTCATAGGTCATACCATGAAGTGTAATGAAAAACTTATTAAATAAAGTATTTGCTACATGTGCTTCAATGCTCATTTTATAAGCATCATCCTGATAGCGATAGGTCTGTGCACCATGATAATCAATTACCATCTGCTGCATTGAACCATCTAACATTTCTACTGCTACAAAAGCCGGAATATCCTCTACTGAATCAATATCCACCTCAAGGCTTGAAGTACTGACTGTATATGGCAGTCTGTTAGCAAGCTCCCTTACATCAGCTACATTACTGATACCTGACTGATTTCCATTATCGTCCACAGCCACTACTACAAAATATCCGCCGAAATCACCCTCATAGGTTACACCTCTGTTCATATAGAAAATTCCGTCCATACTTGTAATAAAGTCACTATAGCCTGCATTCTTTAAATCGTTCATTAACAATTCAAGATAATCCTCTGACTCCTGCTGTGAAATAAACTGTTCAACAGAAGCAAATGGCTCCTCGGTCACACATTCAAGCACATACGAGCCAGCATCCAGGCATTCATACACTCTATACTCAGTTGCTCCCGGCACAGCCTCCCATGTAAGCATATAACTGTTATTATTGTCTACGCCCTGATTGATTGCCGGTGCTGTTAAAGCATGCTCTATTGAAAATGGTGTTACAATAGGTCTTTCAAGCTCCTTACCGGTCTCAAGGTCAATATACTGAACCAGATATAACTGATTTAATGAACCCCATGTTCCATCATTAATATTTATGCTGCCGTTTTCATCCAGATGTACTGCACCGCTTGGTGAAACTGTAATTTTACCGTCCTTATATGTATTCTTGTTGTAATAAGCACCTGTTAAATCAGATGTTCCATACACCTTAAAAGCATCATATGCAATATATCCTGCCTCACTGCTGCATTCAAACTCAAATACATAATCCGAAGCCAGATTGTATATAGGCTGATTATAATCCTCGTTAAGTGAGGATGATGCGTATCCTGACAAAATAGACTCTACCGCCATGATATCCACACCCTCGCCACTTAATATCTCCTGGGCTGTTAATGAAGTCGTTGTTTCTTCTTCCCTGCTTTCAGTCGTTTCTTCTTTATTTTCCTTGCAAATATCCTCGTCAATAGTTTCTCTTCTTGTTCTTTTTTCCGGCTTATTGTCAGTATTAGAACTACATCCACTTAAAAGTGTAGCCGTCAGTGCCACTGTAAGTATATATGGTATAATTCTTTTTCCTAAATTTTTTTTCATTTTTGCACTCCTTCTATTTCTTCTTTTTTGAGACTCTCATACATAACACCATGCAGAATCCCAAAAGGTTGCAAAAACTTTAAAATTTATTTTTCTACCTTAAACACTGCACTTCTGCCGTTAATTCTAATATAACCGGCATCAGATATCACAAATCTGATAACTGTTCCATCCTCTAAAACCGCCTTATAGAATGTCTTATCTCCCTCAAATTCTTCATCTGTCGGCATGCCCATTGATACTATTTCTATAACCTCTTTCATTTCAGTCTTACTAAGAAGGTTATTGTTGGCAAACAATTCAGAATCAGAAACATATAACTCATCCAAGTTCTTTCCACTGATTAATGACACAAATACTTCATAAATTTCCTCATCTGTTACTGCATCGCCATACCAATTTTCGTATAATATGATGCCTCCAGGAGTCTCTGCAAGTCCGCCAAACTGCGAAAGAGTTCCTTCCTCTGTTTCGATAGTCACATTCTCTGTTCCGGCTGCCATATCATCCCCTTTTGTTATGGTTTCAGAGTTCGTTATAAAATCGGCTTCATTATCAGCTTTTGTAATTTCCTCATAATCTGCGTTATAATCAAATTCCGAATTAGAACTTATACCGGTTTTTGCATAGTAACCTACTCCCACTACCAGCAAAAGTGCTGCTGCCGCTGCCAGCATATTGGCGTACACCCTTTTATATGACCTGACAACAGGCTTTTTATTTAACTGATTAACAAGGCTTTTCTTAAAAGCATCATCCGGCTTGATATTATCAAAATCACGCTTATACTCATCCTTAAAATTCATATTGCACCTCCTTTAGCTTATCCTTCAGCATCGTCCTTGCTCTATGTAATCTTGATTTAACTGCGGTTTCGCTTAAATCCAGAATATCGCAGATTGCCTTTATAGGCAGCTCCTCGTAATAGAATAAATGCACTATCACTCGGTATTTCTCCGGCAGCTCCATTACCGCATAATACACCTCGCTCTTTTCCTCCATGCTCTCAGCAACATCAGCCGCCTCTGTAAGGCTTGCCCTATGCCTGAACCATGCCGCCTTAATAAATGTATTACCCGTATTCATGGCTACCTTTAAAAGCCATGCCTTACGATGCTCTTCATCATTAAAGCTTTTACCGGAATTCACATACTTTAGATATTTAAAAAAAACCTCCTGTGTAATGTCCTGTGCATCGTGAACACTCTGGGTTCTTGAAAAAGCGATTCTGTATACCATGTCCGAATATCTTTCTATCAGCTCATTTGCCGATATATCTTTATCAGCAGTATTCAATTCACACCTCCTGCTATTAACACTAATTATCTATTAAAAAGGTTGCAGAAAAATATAATTTTTTTATTTTTTTCTGTCACTATGGAATTATAGCATGGGAATTAGAATTAAGCATTAGGTTTTTCGATACAAATATATGAAACCTGAAATGATATGGCAACCCGGACAAAATATGTTAAACAGGGCGATGGCGGTATCTGCTTCTTACTCCATCCTTCGAATGTAAGCGTATCTAAATGCTTTGCCTTAGGCTGCTACTTCCGTCCGTGAACGGCTCGTAGGCACATCCATGGTGCCTCTCGCCTTTGCCGGCTTCCATGCCGGCAATCACTGGTTTTTTTACAGCAAAGCATTAAGATACGCTAACATTCTACGCAAGTCGTAAGAAGCAGATACCACCATCGCCCTGTTTTATATATTTCTGGGTTGAGTATTATTTTACTATACTTGTATTTCAATTGTAGCTTAATTCTTAATTACAATTTCAATTGTGCCTCTATTCCTTCGAAATTAATAATTTTTACACTACCATCCTTAAGAGTAATTGTTGTATTCCCATAAGCTCCTGTTTTAGTACCATCCTCGTACTCCACCATTGCTATCGGAAACAGCTCATCCATAGTGAAATCTTCAAGACTTTCCTTAGTAATAACCTGAGATATCATCACATAAGGCTCATAAGCGCCATACTGCTTCTTTATACTGTTAGAAGTATATACCACAATGGACTTTTCCGAATCCGGATTTGTTCCCGTGCTGCATACATAGCTGATATCATCCCAGCCATCATATATGGTCATGGCAAGCTGTTTTTCCTTACCTGTAAAATCCTTTCCCTTAAGGATAATCGCCTTAGCCTTACCACATTCCTTCCGGATAATCTCAGTTCCGTTATCCGGGAAGCCATAGGCTCCAAGCGTGAAGCTTACAGGCCGCCTGAATAATCTGTGCTTATCCACACGCACTATTCCATATGGTACGGTAAAGTCTGCCAAATTAATTGCCGGAATCCAATGCGCTTCTGCCTCCAAATTATAATTAAAGAACTGTCTGCGGTATAATACTCCGTCACACTCACCGCACCAGAAGGTGGCATTTGCCTTATCAAGCCTACCGGTAGTGGTGTCTCTTAACACATACTGCTGCGCCTCCACGCTGCCGTATTCAAAGGATGTATCTTCTGCATTCTTTGGCGTTGATTCCCAAGGATACTTAGTATTAAAGCACAGCTTTGAATAATTCCACATTCCATGACTATCTCCCTTATTCTTTAATACCTTGCCTGTACGAAGAATTGTCTCCCCGTTAGCATTATGATTAGAAAAGCACAGTGCCGGACCATTAAGGGTTGTAACCTTAACCTCTTTTTCACCTAATTCATCCCAAGTACCATTATTCTCCTTCTCGCTCCAGAAAGGATGGTCCTTAGGCAAATGCAAGCATAGAAAAGCCTTTCCCATCCAAAATGGAGACTCTGCACAGGAATAGCCCTGCACCAGCGGTGAAAACTGATTATAAAAGCCAAGGGTTGGCACTCCCTTATAGAATACATCCTCACGCCCTAAAAACTGCATAAGTGAACCCGAGCATATTCTTCTTGCACGTCCTGGATTCATAGTCGGATTCTTAAGGAAAAAATTACCGTCAAAAGCACTTGTGGAAGCATTTCTATAAATATTGCTTCTGCCCCACATATTGGTGTAGCCATCCTTATCAAAAAAATCTGCATAGGACTCCATTAATTTATTGGAATACTCCTCAAAACGTTTTGCTAAAGCAGGCTCATTCTCATAGCCATACCAAAGATTCCATAATGGTGCATACACATTAAATGCCCAGCAGGAATAATAATCAAAGGAATGCCCGTCACGATACCAGCCATCCCCCACATAATAAGCAAGAATTGCCTGGGCATGGTCAAGCATAATCTCCTTATCTATCGGATAGCCCTCCATATGCAAAAATGCCAAATCAAGCATATTAAATAATCGCCAGTTCTGAGGAACCGTAGGAGCATGTGCAAAGCTGCTAAGAAGTGAAGCAATGGTATCCTTCTCTGCCTTTGTATAGGTATCCCATATTTCCTCCTTACACAGCCATAAACATATTACAAGGGCACAAGTCTCAACCGTCTGCTGATATGCCCGAAATGGATCGGGGTTCTCACTAAGAGCCTGTAAATCCTCATAATTACCCACATATATAGGGTCATCCTTTAAACATGAGCGAAGCACCTGATTTTTGTAATACTCACGGATATTATAGCCACATATCTCAAGTTCAGGCTCAATATGTATAAGTGGTGCCGCGATAAAAAAGCTTCTTGTAAGCCCCTCGAATTTCTCCGCCTTTTCCTGTGCCTCCTGCACCTCCCTTGGAGCATTAAGGTGTGGATAGGTTATTTTTATCTCCTTACGCGGCATAACCACAGGAGCTTCAAAATCTGCAATATTCTCAAATATTCCCTGTAATATATATTTGCCCGCCTCAATCCAGCTTTCTCTTGTAAGTCCCGTATGAGGGCTAAGCGTAAAATCTAAAGTATCAGGCTTAAATACCATAATTTCCTCCATTTCAAAGCACGCCTATCGCTGCATTTAAGCTCAGGAGCTCCCCTAAAGCTTCGGTCTCACCGTATAAAAACTCCTCTGTAATGCCTCAATTCTACCAGATAAAGAGTTCCTCTCCTGTAAGCTTAAAAATAGCCTCAATAAAGAAATAATCCCCATAGATAATCGAGAATTCATGTTCCTTATCGTGGTATGCTGCTGTACATTTGCACACGATATTATCCACGTTCTCATCCCAGTTACAACGCTCGCTATCAAGAGCCTTTAACATCTTAAGAGCCGCATTGTAATATACCTTTGCTTCAACCTCATCAAGCTGCTTTGCAATCTCTAAAAATCCACACGCCGCAATAGCCGCCGCTGTAGAATCCTCCCATGTGCAGTCAAGAGGCTGTCTGAAATCCACCGGAATAAAACCACTCTCCGGCATATTTGCAATAAAATAATTAGCAATTCTCTTAGCACAGTTAAGATATTCTTCCCTTTTTGTATGAATATAGCTTAAAGCAAAGCCATATATAGCCCATGCCTGTCCTCTGGTCCATGAAGAGCCTGTAAAGCAGCCCTGTCCGCCATGAGCCTGTACAAATTCACCTGTCATTGCATCAAACTCAATAATATGATTAGCCGAGCCATCCTCCCTGATAAAATATTTCATTGCTGTATTTGCATGCGCTAAAGCCACATGAAGATACCTAGGGTCCTTAGACTCCTCGTAAGCCCAGTAAAGCAGCGGAAGATTCATCATACAGTCAATAATTGCCCAGCCTGCTCTTGCTCCATCATTAGGGTCGTTCCATGCCCTGATAAAATTGCCCGCCATATTAAAACGTCCCATAAGATTATCAGCAGCCAGCCTTCCTCTATTATAAGAAGCCTCGTCACCTGTAATTTTGTAATTAGCAATTGCCGTAGTAAGCCACTTAAAACCGCTGTCATGGTCCATTCCTCTATACATCATAAGATTCCTGTCAAGCTTCTCCTCAATATTAATGGCAACCTTCTTATAAAGTTCCTCCTTGGTGGCATTATATAACTGCCACATCATTCCACCGTAAAAGCCATTAGTCCACCAGCATACATCCTTCTGGGTCCAGTCATCGAATCTACCATTAACTGTTGTGTAAGGTATGTTAGTCTGATTTCTCTCTGCTACCAAAAGCATTTTCTTCTTAATCTTTTCCGATACTTCCTTTGCCCATGTATTACTCATAATATCCTCCATTCCGAAAGGGCTCTTTAGCCTCCGTACATTTTATTTTAGGATATTATAGCATGTTGCTAATTATAATTTAATGTCATATAATATTAAAAAACTAACATTTTCTGCTATTTCAAGGAGCACCCTATGTACACTGTAATTACCGGAGGCTGCAACAGCAAACACCCTCACACCTATAAAATGTCCCGTCCTAACGGACTTACTAATTATGTACTGCTAATTATCAGAACCGGTGGTTGTTTTGATATTGATAAAAAAGTATTCGAGGTAACTCCCGGTCAGGCACTTATAATTTCTCCAAATACCCCTTATTCCTATGGTAATCCTGATGGAGAATATATTGATGACTGGCTGCACTTTATGCCTGATGACCCTTGTGATTTTGAAAAGCACTATCCTATAATTAATGAGCCCTTTTCTATTGGAAATACCGAGCTTTTTACATTTTTAATCAAGCAGACATTATGGGAATACAATTATACCCCGCCTGAATATTCCACAGAAAACTCAGATGCTCTGCTTACGGTGCTTTTTAACCATCTGCTTAGTTCTCATAAGGAAAAACACCTTAAGCCCCCGGTTCCTTATCAAAACCGGTTACAACAAATCAGACTTGAGTTGCAGAACTCTTTTTCAAGCGAACATACCATAGATTATTATTCAAAAAAGCTTGGCATAAGCAGCTCTTATTTTCAACATTTATACACTGAGCTTTTTAATATATCCTTTGGCCAGGATGTCATACGTTTTAAGATAGAACAGGCAGCATTTCTGCTTACCACCACGGACCTTACTCTGGAGCAAGTGGCAAAAATATGCGGATATAATAACGAAGTTCATTTTTATCGCCAGTTTAAACAGGTTATGAGCATCACTCCTGCCAAATACAGAAAAATAAAAAAATAGCAAATTTTCTGTACTTTTATTATAAAACGACAAGTCTTTCACTTGTTATTACATAAAAAAAGATATATAGTAAGCGTAATATCAAAAGAGAAAGCTGGTGAATAATGAGCGCAAAAAAGAAAATTGACATGACTCAAGGTCCTATAATGAAGCTTGTATTGCTTTTCGCACTTCCCATGTGCATCGGAAATGTACTACAGCAGCTCTATAGTGCCGTTGATACTCTCGTTGTAGGTAATTATTGTGACCATACATCTTTAGCTGCTATCGGAACCAGCTCGCAGCCTGTGGAAATGCTGCTGTGTATATTTATTGGTATCGGAAGCGGAGTATCCATTCTTGTATCACAGTACACCGGCTCCCGTCAGCCTGACAAAATAAATGAAGTGGTTGCAACTGCCACCTCTTTTCTATACATATGTGCCATTCCCCTTACAATTCTGGGAATAATTATCGGACCATTAATTCTTAAGCTTATGCAGATTCC
>JAZQLB010000169.1:0-8400 GCA_045542475.1 Lachnospiraceae bacterium
CTTGCAACGCCCTGTCTTACTGAAATACTTCCGATTGAAGTACCCTCTGCTGAATATGAAGTCTTCTGTGTAGATGTGCCCGGTAAGATATCACCACCAAATGCTGTAACCTCATAATCACCATTTGGAATATCAAGTGCAAATTCACCTGCTCCTAACGAGAAGTCTCTTCCCATTAATGAGTACGAATCATTATCCTGTACTCCTCTGTCACGACCGCCACCCGGATATGTAATCCAGCCCCAGCCACGCTCTGCATCGTACATCTCATTGTATACACCTGTCCAGCCTTCCATTGTAAGAGAAGTATCTGCACTGGCATTAATATCAAACTTCCAGCCTGCGGTCTTGGTTGTTACCTCAACAAGCTCAGAAAACTCTTCGCTCATTCCTAATGGGTTAAAGCCCTTAAGTGCATATACATATGTTGCACCAGCTTCACATCCTGTATCTGTATACTTTGTATTAGGAGTCACTGAATATTTAACCGCATTTGTAAAATCAACATCCTCTATTGTCTGTCCAGCCTCAAGCTTAACTCTGTAGATGTAGTAAAGCTCTGTATTAGCCTCTACGTCATATGTTAAGGTTACAGATGATGCTCCTACCTTTGTACTCTTAACATTAGTAATTGTACCAGGAATATATATTGGCATCTTGTTTACAACAAGCTCCTTAAGAGAATCCAAAGCATCTGTTGCTGTATATTCAACAATACCCTGAGCTACACACTGTGCAAACTTATATGCTCCGTAGTACTGTAAATGTGTAGAGTCATTAGCACCGCCTGCGTAAGCACCCTCCGGATACTCACCCTCAGCCACCATAAGGAATAATGACTTAGCACCTTCAATACCAAAATCGTTACATAATGCTGTAGAACGAGCTGTAAGATCTACTATAGGAAGATTCTGCTCCTCCGCCATAGTACGCATTACATTACCATAGCTTTCAAAGTTACCAACGAATGTATTTAATGTGCCATCCTCGTTAGTAGTATAGCTGTATCTTGCAACCGGTGTAATAAGGATTGGTGTAGCACCTCTCTGAATTGCACCATCTACATAATACTGAATCCACTGCTCAAAATCAGCTGGCGATACATATCTGTTAGGTCTTGATGATGTAGCATCGTTGTGACCCCACTGGATAAGAAGATAGTCGCCTGGCTTAATATCCTCTAAAATGTCATCTAACTTTCCTTCTTCAACGAAAGACTTAGAGCTTCTACCACCAATAGCTCTGTTCTCTACGATAACATTAGTTGTCTCATAAGTCTGTGACTGGCTGTAGCCACAGTTCTCACATTCACGCTCCTCAACTAACTCACCAAAGAAATTGTGAAGTGTCTGCCCCCAACCGGTCTGTGGGTAATAGTTACTCTCATATGTCTGAACTGTTGAGTCAGAAGCAATAAAGATAGTAGGCTTAACACCTGCATCCTTAGCTGCCACCTTAGAAATAGTAACCTTACTTACATATACGTTACCTGTTACTGCTGCGTCCTCAGTTGTAGCACCAACAGATGTCTCTAAGAACTTAAGATTAAGAGTTCCATCTACAAGACATGCTGTAAAGCTCTGCTCAACCGTAGCACCTGCTGCAACCGCAATACCTGAAGCCTTTGTAATATTCTCAGCTTCAAGAGCTACTGTAAGTGCATTTGATGTTGGGTTAACTAACTCAACGCTTACTATATAATCTGCATTCTCAAGAGCAAAATCAAGGGTTGAGGTATTCTCATATGTATATACTCCATAACCTGTGCTCTCAGTTTCTGTCCAAATCTTACTGCTGATTGCAAGATATCCGTCCCCGTCTGTTACGTAAGATGCCTTACTTGTTTCAACAGTAGCCTCTCTTGGTAAATATACACCATTTACCCAGCCTGCTGCTACATTAGGATAACTTACATCACTAAATCCATATCCGGTATTTGCATCATATAATGTAGATGCACTTACCTTTCCGTCCTTCCCTAATGAATATGCACCTGTGCTTGCATTAACAGCATTAGTGGTGGTTGCTGCTGATACAGGTACTGTGCTTACACCGGAAAATGATATGCTGCCTGCAAGCATCGCTGCTGAAAGCAGAAGCGACATACCTTTTCTCATGGTTCTTCTGAATTTTGGTGATAGCTTGATACTGCCACGCCAATTCTTGGAATTCATAACTTTTCCTCCTGTTTTGTTACTTTGATATAAAATTCACGACTTTAATTACGTTACGATAGTAAGATTAACATCTTTTTCCAAGGGTGTAAATAATCCTTTTGTGCACTTTGTTTAAAATTCTATGCGTTTTCAACCATTTTTTGTGCACTTTGTAGTACTCTTTATGGCAAGAGTACTATTTTTCCTTGTTTTGGTACTTGTTTTCTGTGGTTTCGCTAGGTCTTTTGTTCATATATGTTACATTTTCTTACATTTTTACCATCTCCTCGTCCTTTGTGCCTATATTCTTAAGTCATTTTTTTCACAATAAAGCAACAAATAAGAACCACCCATAGAACAAAGAGTCCGCTTGCCAAATCTCGCGCTGCCGAAGCGTCGCATTTATGCGACATCTACCTTTGCTTGGGCGTGCGCATCCCGTCCGGTAGGACTTTTTTCGTTATAGGAAATTAAGTAATTTCCTATAACGAAAAAAAGCCATAAGTAATACACCTGAATATCCGTGTATTACTCACGACTCTTTTTTCTATGTGGCATAACAATACTTCCCTATAGCTTCCTTAAAATATCAACCGTATGTGCTCCCGCCCCAATCAAATCCTGTCGTTCACAGGTAGCAAGATGGTACTTAATAAACATCTCAAATTCATCCTCATCCAACTGATTAAGAAAAGGTCTCATATAATTAGCAGGACCATCCGGTGAAATAATCTTAATCCTTTCAAGTTCTGCCGCCTCGTTAAGCTTATTTATATCCTCAATTCTCATATAATCATACAAATCCTTCATTTCTGAAACAGTATGAAAATCCTCCGTAAGTCTGTTCTCCTCCATACATGCTCTTATATTTCTCTCCTTAAATGCATAGGTAATAACACCATACTCATTCATTACATAGGCAACAAGGATAATTCCGCCCCTTTTAGTAACTCTTTTTGCCTCCGACAATGCCTTTAGCTTATCTTCAAAACCAAACAGATGATACATTGGTCCAAATAATAATGTCACATCAAAATATTCATCCGGCAGTTTCTTAAGATTAAGTGCATTACCAAGAATAGCTCTCACATTACTGCCCTTGGACTTAAGAATACCAAGATTATGCTTAACAAGCTCTACTGCTGTCACCTCATAGCCTTCCTGGGCAAGTGCTACTGAATATCTTCCTGTTCCGGCACCTATATCAAGAAGCTTAATCTGCGACTTGTCCTCTCTGCCGTCTGATACATCCTTAATGCACTGGTGTATATATTTCATGGATGTTACATACTCTACCTGACCATGACGGGAATTAAGACGTTTTTCTTCGTTAAATTTATTATAATATTCTTCAAGCTCTGTCATCTCAAACCTCAATCTTATATTTTCAAATTAAAATAACCTTACCACAAAACAACTAAAGAGACAACCTTTAATCCTGCATAAAAATACAAGAAAATTAATTTAAAATAATGTGTCTTTTTTCTCTAAGATGTGATACACTATAAAATGTTTAAAATTATATTTTTAAGAGGGAAACTATGAAAATAGGCTTTGATAATGATAAATATCTAAAGATGCAATCTGAACATATTATGGAGCGTATCGGTCAGTTTGATAACAAGCTCTACCTTGAATTCGGTGGTAAGCTTTTTGACGATTTCCACGCTTCGCGAGTACTTCCCGGCTTTGCCGCAGACAGTAAGCTTCAAATGCTTATGCAGTTAGCAGACCAGGCAGAAATCGTAATGGTAGTAAGCGCTGACGATATCGAAAAGAATAAAATCAGAGGTGATTTAGGTATTACCTATGATAATGATGTTATCAGACTAATTGATGAATTCCGCTCAAAGGGACTATATGTAGGAAGCGTAGTACTTACTAAATATACCGAGCAGAGGAGTGCAATTCTTTTCAGAAACCGACTTGAGAAGCTTGGAATCAAGGTATATCACCATTATATTATTCCGGGATATCCAACCAATATTTCCAATATTGTAAGTGAAGAAGGCTTCGGAAAAAATGATTATATTGAGACCACCAGACCTTTGGTGGTTGTAACAGCTCCAGGACCTGGAAGCGGCAAAATGAGCACTTGTCTTTCACAGCTTTACCACGAGCATAAGCGTGGCATCCGTGCAGGCTATGCCAAGTATGAGACCTTCCCTATCTGGAATCTCTCTCTTGACCATCCTGTTAATCTTGCTTATGAAGCGGCTACAGCTGATTTGAATGATATTAACATGATTGACCCATTCCATTTAAAGGCATATGGCGTCACCACCGTTAATTACAACAGAGATGTGGAGATTTTCCCTGTTCTTAATGCTATTTTTATGAAAATATATGGAAAAAGCCCTTATGCCTCACCTACAGACATGGGTGTTAATATGGCAGGTAACTGTATATTTGATAATGAAGCATGTTGCGAGGCATCGAGACAGGAGATTATTAGAAGATATTATCAGGCTATGGACGGAGTTGCTGATGGAACCCGAACACCTGAGGAGGTAGGTAAAATTGAGCTTCTTATGAGTCAGGAGAATCTTTCAACCAGTCTTAGACATGTTGTAGCTCCTGCCCTTGAAAAGGAAGAAGCAACTGGTGGTCCTGCTGTTGCCATTGAGCTGGCAGACGGCAAGATTGTTACAGGCAAAACCGGAGACCTGCTTGGTGCAAGCTCCGCAGCCTTACTTAATGCAATTAAGGAATTAGCTGGAATTCCTCACGATTTACCAATACTTTCACCTGATGCCATTGCACCAATCCAGACACTTAAGACCAAATATCTTGGAAGCAAGAATCCAAGACTTCATACAGATGAGGTATTAATCGCCCTTTCTGCAACTGCTGCCGAGAATGAGATATCAGCTCTTGCACTTAAGCAGCTGCCTAAGCTAAAGGGCTGCCAGATTCATTCAAGTGTTATGCTTTCGGCGGTGGACAGGCGTACTTTTCAGAAGCTGGAGTGTGATTTAACTTGTGAGCCAAAGGGTTAGAATGACTTATGTGTGCTACCCTACAGAGAAAGGTTTTCTAAGCGTTGCAAGTGTGGCGTTATATATAGGGGCGGTCAGCAGCGAGCATGTACGTGAATAAGTATTCTTACGGATTCTGCGGTTGGTTGTGATAACCGGACGCAGCCGGGGCAAAATCGGCTTCCATGCCTCATTGCCCCTATTCGACCTTCCATGGTCGAATGCTGCTGGGTTACAAGGCAGAATCCCAAGAATACTAATTCACTTCCATAGTCGCCGCTGACCGCCCCTATATATAACGCCACACCCGCAACACTAAGAAAACCTACCTCAGGCGGCGACTCAAAAGGCATATTTCCCCTTTAACAAGGGGAGATATGCCTTTTATTGTCGCCTTGTGTGGTGGCTTATGATTGTTTTTTATTTTATGATAGGGGTGGGGGGAGTTCTTCTCCTTTGGTCAGGTAGAGTTGTTCTATTCGCAGTCTTGGTGAGATGGAATAGAGTGTCAGGGTATGAGTTCCTGCCGGGATATCTGCGGTGTATGCAGGTATCCATTTCCATGTCATTTCGTTGGAATAGCGCCAGATTCTACCTTTATTGTACAGCTCATTTTCCGGGATAATATTTCCATCCATGCCCAGAGTAAAGTGAGAGGTATCCGTTCCCCACATGAAGGTGCGTACCCAGATGGTGTATTTCCCTCCCGTAGTATTAATGACGTAGTTCAGTGATGGAGCACTCTCTATTATATCACTTGTTCTGTTTTTATCGCTGATGTACATGGCAAGCCCTGTTTCACCATGAGCCGGTGAATTACAGTATGACCATACTGCATTTTTAGTATAAGCATATGGTGTTTGTGCTAATACAGCAGCTGCTTCTATGTGAATAGCTCCATTCAGCTCTGTAAACTCACTTTGTCCTGTGCTTATAATTTCGACTGCACTAATCTCCTTACCATAGGCTTCCGGCTGAATACTTACATCCTCCAAGGTAAGTGTATCCCCCTTATAGACCCTTGGCATATAGAGTACATTTCTTGGTTTGAGTCTTACTGCCTCCCTACCATAGAAGCTCTTTGCAAATTCCATAATATCCTGTCTGCGTGGAAGCTCCTGATTACAAGGTGTATATCCAAGACTGTTTTCTTTTCTTTCTCTGGTATATATCACAAAGCGGCTGAAAGCAAAATACTTATCAATCACATGGAAAGTTATTGTATGCTCTCCTGCACTAAACCATGGCAGCTTCATATATAGCTTATCCACATTATTCATTACATTTTCCTTCCAGTTGCCCTTATGCTCGTCATTAGTCTCTGTCTCCAGCACCTGAATATCACCATTATCAACCGATATTCCCACTCTTATTCGTCCTATGGAGTTAAGCGTCGGAAATCTATGAAGCTCCAGTAAAAAATCCCCCTGTGAGGTAACTGTAAAAGGATATGTCACAACAGCAGCCTTCTCTCTTCCTTCAAGCAATGTGCCTTTACTACGACCCAGATTATTAATAAGCTGCCAGCCCTTATGTGTATTATCGCTACTCTCTGCTTCGATAACTATTCTTCCACTGTCCTCCACATTATTTCCTGCCATATTAAGCATCATATTAACAGGAATAACATTGCTTATACCTTCTGCCTCTATACTTATTAAGCCTTCTATTGCAATCCCATCATTATTCTTTGCATATTCGTCCGATACACGAATAAGAATTCTGTTATCACATCCTGCCAGTCCTTGATATTCTATGTTATTATTATCTCCGCCAGTCTGCCTCAGGTCAGCTCCTGTGATTACAAGGTATTTTGGTGCATATAGCTTATATTCAACATTATCTTCACCTGATGCAGCAACCTCAATCCACTTTACATCCTGATTGGTAAATGTAAGCTCCTCTTCGTCATTCCATACGGTTATAACAAGCCTTGACCTGCCTATCGTAATTGGCGGCATACAGGCAGGATGAATAGCAGTCCTTGGCGGTGGAAAATCCTCCGGAGTAAGCATTCCGTTCCATTTACCATTTGACATCACCTTGTTATAGTACTCTAACATACTCCTTCTGGCATGGTCATATTCCCTGCAAAGACCGGTATACTCCTGTGCAGCAGAATATTTTCCTTTACTCATGCACAGCCAGCTCCTATCCGCATAGTAGTACATCATATTGGTGTAATATGCTGCATGCACCTTCATTCCAAGCATCTGGAAAAATGCATCCCGCTCCTGCCTTGGCAGCTTTCCATGAATTTCATTAACCTTATCAAAAATAACCTCATATCGATGAATACGTCCTGCCGCCTCATCTCCATATGCTGTCTGTGAGAACAGATCCATATCCATATGTTCTATTTTCCGCACATTTGTAAGCTGGTCAAATTCCAGCAACAGTGGTGCCAGCTCTTTTCCATATTCGCCGCTGAAGGTTCTGTTAATCCAATTCTTAAGAAATTCCTCCTCATTATCCGTTATGGCATTCTCTCTGCCCGCCTCCCATGCAAGGGCTGCATAGAAGGACAATTGCTGTTCTAATGGCTTTATTGCGCCAAAATTAGTTACCCATAGCTTCCTTATGCCCTCCTCATAAGCTTTTTTCAGCTCATTTCTGGTATGTGCCAGTGGTATTGAGCATATGAACAGATAGGAAGCTCCCGGAGGTGCCCAGTAGGAATTATGATAATATATTCCATTACCGCTTTCTCTTGCCTTTTCCCTTTCACCGGGATAACGCCTTACATAGCCGTAATTGTCATTTACCCATATAAGAGTTAAATCCTCAGGCACCTCAAGTCCGTTATCGTATAATTCCAACACCTCCTTATAAGGCACAAAATTCTTAAGAGGCTTATAATCAAGTCCATCCTTAAGCATTTTCTGCTGGGCTGTAATTACGCTGTCTAAAAGCTCTATTTTTGCCTCAAGAAGCTCCCTGCCTGTTTTTCCGGCAAGAGACTTTGTCTCAAAACCGGAATCGTGAATTCCTCTCATTCCAAGTGTATAGCTTACCTCAAAATCCTTATTCTGCTCTACACTTTCACGCCAGTACTCTTCTAAGATTTCCCTGTTTCTGCCTGGAATGGAATAATCATATTCAACATTTGTATAGCCCTTTTTTGCAAGCCAGGGCTTCCACTCACGATTATTGCTTCGCATAAGCATATCACAATGTGAGGTTCCCACCACAATTCCCATACGGTTTGCCAGTTCACCATTTGCACGCTTCATGTTAAAGGAATTAACGTGCATTGCCGGCCATAT
>JAZQLB010000170.1:0-13656 GCA_045542475.1 Lachnospiraceae bacterium
TTCCTAAGACCGCTTGGCCTCCGACTTCCTGCAAGGTATAGATAAGGAGAAATATGTATGTGCCAGCACCATAATTGGAACTATTATAAGCAGCATATTAGTTGTTGTGCTCAGCAAGTATTTTTATTTGGAAGGAATATATCTGGTGATGATAATCGAATATATTTCTTTGGCATGTTGCTATATAAAGAAATCACAAACAAAATACTAATTTATGAATGCCCATTTTAAAATATTACTTTTTTAAACACAAGGCATTGCGATGAACAGAAACAGGAGATGTGGCAGGGGCTTTTTAGCAACCTTTTTTGGCGTCCTTAGCAGAGCCGAAATCCACTGATTACGAAGACTTACGCTCGAAGGCTTTCCGGAGAGTGTTAGTTGAAGTTATCAGTTAGTTCGGCGGCAGCGTTGCCAATTTGGTTGATAAAAAGCCCCTGCCGCTTCTTCTGTTTCGTCCGTATCGCAATATCTTGTATTTGAAAATAATCTATGTTAAAATAAAATGATAAGTAATGCCCACCCGGCAGAAAAGAGGCAACCATGAAGGTAGTTATTTTAGCAGGCGGTCTTGGAACCAGAATAAGTGAAGAGAGCCATTTAAAACCAAAGCCAATGATTGAGATAGGCGGGATGCCTATGCTTTGGCATATTATGAAGATATATTCTTATTATGGATTTAATGAGTTTGTTATATGTCTTGGATATAAGCAGCATATGGTTAAAGAGTTTTTTGCGGATTATTTCCTTCATACCTCAGATGTTACCTTTGATTTGGCAAATAATTCCATGGAGGTTCATCGTCAGAAGGCGGAGCCATGGAAGGTTACCCTTGTTGATACCGGGCTTAAGACTATGACGGGTGGAAGAATTAAGAAAATAAGAGATTATATTGGAAATGAGACCTTTATGCTTACTTATGGTGACGGGGTTTCAAATGTGGATGTTAATAAATTGCTTGAGTTCCACAGGCGTCATGGTAAGAAGATGACACTTACTGCCATTAATATTGGTCAGCAGTTTGGTGCAATGGATGTGCAGGCAGATGGTTCAATAACCTCCTTCAGAGAAAAGCAGGATATGGATGGAAGAGTAATTAACGGCGGCTTTATGGTATGCGAGCCGGCTGTATTTGAATATCTTGAGAATTCTGCAACGGTATTTGAAAAGGGACCAATGGAAGCATTGGTGAGGGAAGGTGAGCTTATGGCTTATAATCATCACGGCTTCTGGCAGAACATGGATACACAGAGGGATAAGCTTAAGCTGGAGGAAATGTGGGAGAGCGGCAAGGCTCCTTGGAAGCTGTGGGATAAATAAAGCAGAATTGATGAAATGAGGTTCTTATGAAGGCTGTTCTTGATTTTTATAAGGACAAAAGAATATTGGTGACAGGGCATACAGGCTTTAAGGGAAGCTGGATGTGCAGAGTACTGACACTTGCAGGAGCTAAGGTGTGCGGATATTCCCTTAATCCGCCTACAAGTCCGTCATTGTATGAGCTTGTTATTGATGAACAGGTTGAAGCCGATGAAAGCAGTGAATGTAAATTCAAGTCGGTTATCGGTGACATTAGGGACAGGAAGAGGCTTCTTAGTGTATTTGAGGAATTTCAGCCGGAGATAGTCATTCATATGGCTGCGCAGCCTATTGTAAGGGATTCCTACAAGGACCCGGTATATACCTACGAGACTAATGTTATGGGAACAGTTAATATCTGCGAGTGTGTCAGATTAACTCCTAGCGTTAAGTCTTTTGTGAATGTAACTACCGATAAGGTGTATGATAATAAAGAGCGTGAGAATGAGGGCTACAGGGAGGACGAGCCTCTTGATGGTTTTGACCCATATTCTAACAGTAAGTCCTGCTCTGAGCTTGTAACTCACAGCTATAAGAAATCTTTTTTTGATAATATGGATGTGGCAGTGTCCACAGCGAGAGCCGGTAATGTAATAGGTGGTGGCGATTTTGCCAATGACAGAATTATACCCGACTGTGTAAGGGCGGTGCTGGCAGGAGAGGATATAGTGATTCGTAATCCATATTCAGTAAGACCCTATCAACATGTATTAGAGCCGGTTTGTGCATATCTCATGCTTGCAATGAAGCAGTATGTGGATAAGTCATATCAGGGCTACTATAACGTGGGACCGGATGATGAATCCTGCGTTACCACAGGTGAGCTGGTTAAGTTTTTTTGTGAAAAGTGGGGCGAAAATGCGGCATGGAGAGTGCAGGGAGATAACGGGCCTCACGAGGCAGGCTTTTTAAAGCTGAATTGTGATAAGTTGAAAAGCACTTTTAACTGGAAACCGAAATGGAACATTGAAACAGCAGTTGAGAAGACTGTGGAATTCTCCAAGCTGTTAGACGATAAATCAATTAATAAGAATAAGCTTGCAGCCTGCATGGACAAGCAGATAATGGAGTATCTTGATGTTTAAGAATAAATCAGAAGCAGAAGCAAGACAAATGATACTGGATATGGTGTCAGAATATTGTGACACCTATCACAATCAGAAAAAGGAATATAAGGAGGGTGACTATCTCCCATACGCCAGCCGTGTGTATGACCATGAGGAGATGGTTAAGCTGGTGGACTCATCACTTGAGTTCTGGCTTACCTCAGGAAGATATACAAATGAGTTTGAGGAGAAGTTAGCTAAGTACCTTGGAGTGCGTTTTTGTGCTTTGGTTAATTCCGGATCGTCGGCTAATCTCCTAGCATTTATGACACTTACCTCGCCTCTTCTTGGCAAACGTGCCATTAATAGGGGGGATGAGGTTATTACTGTGGCAGCAGGCTTCCCTACAACAGTAACACCTGCCATTCAGTATGGTGCGGTGCCTGTGTTTGTGGATGTGACCATTCCACAGTATAATATTGATGTTGATATGCTGGAGGCAGCATTATCAGAAAAAACCAAGGCGGTTATGATTGCGCATACTCTTGGCAATCCTTTTGATTTAAAAGCAGTTAAGGAGTTCTGTGATAAGCATGAGTTATGGCTGATTGAGGATAACTGTGATGCTCTGGGCTCTGAGTATACCATTGATGGTGTGACTAAGCTTACAGGAACTATTGGTGATATTGGTACAAGTAGCTTTTATCCGCCACATCATATGACAATGGGCGAGGGTGGTGCTGTTTATACGGACAATCCTCTTTTAAATAAAATAATCCGTTCCCTTAGAGATTGGGGAAGGGATTGCGTGTGTGTATCGGGACAGGATAATATGTGTGGACATCGCTTTGATGGTCAGTATGGCGAACTGCCAAAGGGCTATGACCACAAATATGTATATTCGCATTTTGGCTATAACCTTAAGGCAACAGATATGCAGGCAGCTATCGGCTGTGCTCAGCTTGATAAGTTTCCGGATTTTGTTAAGAAAAGACGTGAGAACTTTGAGTATCTGTATGAGGGACTTAAGGATTTGGAAGAGTATTTTTATCTGCCACAAGCAGTTGATAATTCTAATCCAAGCTGGTTTGGCTTTTGCTTAACCTGTAAGGAGGGTGTTGATAAGAATAAGGTAGTACCATACATTGAGAGCTGTAAGGTTCAGACCAGAATGCTCTTTTCAGGTAATCTTATTAAACAGCCATGTTTTAATGAGATGAGAAAGAGCGGTGAGGGCTATAGAGTAGTGGGAAGCCTTGAGAATACAGATAAGATTATGGCAAGTACCTTCTGGATAGGAGTTTATCCGGGAATGACTAAGGAGAAGCTGGATTACATGATAAAGGTTCTTCATGAGGCTGTGAGCTTAGGCTAATCAATGAAAATTAGAACATAGAGGTTAGTATATGAGAGTAAAGGTATCGGATTATATTGCAGAGCTCGTTAGTGAGCTTGGAATTGAACAGGTATTTACTATAACAGGCGGAGGTGCCATGCATTTAAATGACTCCTTCGGTCATTGTAGTACGCTTTCATGTATGTATAATCATCACGAGCAGGCATGTGCCATAGCAGCAGAGAGCTATGCAAGAATAACAGGAAAACCTGCGATTTTGTGCGTGACCACCGGTCCCGGGGGAACTAATGCCATCACAGGAGTGTTGGGCGCACAGTTGGATTCCATCCCTATGCTGGTTATATCAGGTCAGGTAAGATATGATACGACTGTAAGAAGTACAGGACTTAATATCAGGGCTATGGGTGATCAGGAATATGACATTACCAAGTCAGTTGAGAATATGACTAAGTACTGTGAGATGATTACAGACCCTCTTAAGATAAAGTATGCCGTTAAGAAAGCTTATCATATAGCAACTACGGGAAGACCGGGGGTATGCTGGCTGGATATTCCTCTTAATATTCAGGGCGCATATGTGGATGCTGAGGATTTTGCTGATTATGATGAGAGCTGTGAGGAATATAAGGAATACGCGGATTCTCTTCCTAAGAAGCCGGATAAGGCTGTGATTGAGGAGATTTTTGCACATATTAAGGAGTCGAAGAGACCTGTTATTAATGCCGGTAATGGTATAAGAATAGCGGGGGCTTATGAAGTCTTTGAAAGGGTTAAAAATAAGCTTAATATTCCGGTTGTAACAGGCTGGAACAGTATAGATTTGTGCCATGATGAGGATGCTCTTTATGTGGGAAGGGCCGGAATCATGGGGGACAGAGCGGGGAATTTTGCCGTTCAGAATTCAGATTTATTAATATCCATCGGAAGCAGACTTAGCATAAGACAGGTTGGATATAATTATAAAACCTGGGCGAGAGAGGCTTATACAATAGTTGAGGATGTGGATGCAGAGGAATTAAAGAAGCCTACCGTACGCATTGACATGCCGATATGGGCAGACGCAAAGGATTTGCTGCTTGTCATGGAGGAGTATCTGGATGAGAAACTGCAGGCAGGAGAGAGCTATGTGAAAAGCTCGGACTGGCATGAGCGATGTCTTGAGTGGAAGAGAAAATACCCTGTAGTGCAATCAAAGCATTATGAGAACGGAACTGATACAGAGGCTAATGTGTATGCCTTTATTAAGGAGCTTAGCAGCAGATTAAATAATAACCAGATAACCGTTGTGGGTAATGGTTCAGCATGTGTGGTAGGAAGCCATGGTTATGTAATTAAGCCGGGACAGAGATTTATTATTAACTCTGCAGTGGCATCCATGGGGTATGACTTACCGGCGGCTATTGGTGCATGGGTAGCAGATAAAGCTGGGGCAGATGGCAGTAAAAAGGATATAATATGTGTTACAGGAGACGGAAGTATTCAGATGAATCTTCAGGAGCTTCAGACCATTATACATCATAATATGGATATAAAGATATTTGTTATTAATAATGGTGGGTATCATTCAATAAGACAGACACAGAAGAATTTCTTTGGTGAGCCCCTGGTGGGAATTGGTGAGGACAGTCAGGACTTGAGCTTTCCGGTGCTTAAAAAGCTTGCCAAAGCCTATGGCTATGATTATGTAGCAGTTAATAATAATCACGAGTTTGAGAATCTGGATGAGGCATTGAATATATGTGGACCGGTAATCTGTGAGATATTTGTTACAAGAGACCAGCCATTTGAGCCAAAGTCGGCAACTAAGAGGTTGGAGGACGGCACCCTGGTGTCAGCACCTCTTGAGGATTTGGCACCATTTCTTCCTAAGGAGGAGCTTAAGGAGAATATGATAATTCCTATAATTGAGGATTAGGATAAAATTCGAGGAAGTATTCTATGAAAAGGGCGTATATTACCGGAGCTACCGGAGCCATAGGAATGGCATTAGTGGACAGACTAATAAAAGAGGGCATTAAGGTTACGGTTTTTGTAAGACCGGATTCTATGAGGCTTGACCAGTTTGAAGGGTATAGAGGGCAGCTTGAGCTTAAGCACTTAGCACTTGATGAGATAGCGGTGTATAATAGTGAAGCTGTTGAGTCGCAGTCGGCTTTGGATGAGGATAAAGTGTTTTATCATCTTGGGTGGAGTGGAACCTTTGGAACTTCACGTAATGATGAAGCCATGCAGCAAAAAAATGTGGAATACACACTTGATGCAGTCGGGCTTGCAAAAAATCTTGGCTGTAAGGTGTTTGTCGGAGCTGGTTCACAGGCGGAATATGGAAGAGTGGAGGGCGTGCTTACGCCGGATACAGGGACTGAGCCTGAAAATGAGTATGGCAGAGCAAAGCTTAAGGCGGGCATTAGCAGCAGGAAGCTTTGTGACAGGTATGGGATAAGGCATTCATGGGTCAGAATCTTAAGTGTATATGGTCCCTATGATGGAAGCAGGACTATGGTGATGTCTGTACTTGCAGGGCTTCTTAGAGGTGAGGAGATTGCTCTTACGCAGGGAATACAGACATGGGATTATCTGTATAGTGAGGATGCAGCAAGAGCCTTATATCTTATTGGCGTAACAAAGGGTCTTGATTCACAGGTATATTGTCTTGGAAGCGGGATTGAAAAAAAATTAAAAGAATATATAATTGACATGTGCAGGGTAATAAATGCAGATAAGGAGCTTTTGAAATTCGGAGCAATACCTTACGGAGCAAAGCAGGTAATGCGCCTTGTTGCAGATATAAGTAAATTAACAGCTGATACAGGCTTTGTGCCGGAGTATTCATTTGCAGAGGGTATCAGCAGAACAGTGGAATGGGTAAAGAAGACCCTGTAGAAAAGAGGATTTGTGTTTTGAAGAAGTCAGATAAGAAAAAAATCAGTATAATGGTACCCTGCTATAATGAGGAAGAGAATGTAATTCCTATGAGTGAGGCGTTAGTGGAGGTTATGACAAAGGAGCTTCCACAGTATGACTATGAAATACTGTTTATTGATAATTGCTCCCAGGACAGAACACAGGAGTATATTGAGCAGATATGTGAAAAAAATAAGAAAATCAAGGCAATATTTAATGTGACCAATTTTGGACAGTTCAACTCGCCTTTCTATGGATTGTGTCAGACCACAGGCGACTGTGCAATATCTGTATGTTGTGATTTTCAGGACCCTGTTGAGATGATACCAAGATTTGTGGAGGAATGGGAAAAGGGTTATAAGATAGTCAGTGGAATTAAGAGCCAGAGTAAGGAGAATAAGTTCATATATTTCCTTAGAACCATGTATTATAAGATGATTCGTAAGATGTCGGATGTGGAAATGATTGAGCATTTTACCGGCTTTGGGTTATATGATAAGACTTTTATACAGTTACTTAGAAAGCTGGATGATCCATTGCCATTTATACGTGGAATTGTAGCGGAATATGGCTTTAAGCGTAAGGATTTAGAGTATGTCCAGCCAAAAAGAAGAGCAGGAAAGACAAAGAATAATTTTTATTCGTTGTATGATGCGGCAATGTTAAGTATTACCTCATATACCAAGGTGGGCTTAAGAATTGCTACATTTTTCGGCTTTATTGCATCTGCCATTTCAATGATAATTGCGCTTGTGTATCTGGTATATAAGCTTATACACTGGAATACCTTTGATGCAGGAATGGCACCAATTGTTATAGGTATATTTTTAATTGGTTCAATTCAGCTGTTTTTTATAGGTTTGATTGGTGAGTATGTGCTTAATATTAATAAGCGAGTTATTCACAGACCATTGGTGGTTGTTGAAAAAACAATTAATTTTGAGAAGGAATGTGTTCCGATTGCGGAGCTTAGAAATGAGGTTGAACAGTTAGATGGAAGCGAAGAATAATGTAATTCCCGTGGTTATGTTTCATGAGGGATGTCCTGATTATCTGCCATACAGTTTTGAATCTGTAAAAAGGACGAATAAAAGAGTTATATTGTTGGGAGATGAGGCTAATAAGCATCTTGCCGAGGAATGGTATGACTGTAAGGAACTGGACATGTCAAGGCTTGAGGAGTTCAAAAAAGTTTTTGTCAACTACTCAACATATACTGAATTTTTTGCCGTTATTGTGTTCAGAAGATATTTTCTTATGTATGAGTTGATGAAAAAGCTTAATATTGACAGATTGTTTGTTGCTGAAAGCGACACATATACAGCAAGGGATTACAGCAGTATCAAATCGTTGGAGAATGCTTATGCAATGGTATCCATAATGGCTAATCAGGAGAAGAATTATAATTGGAGTGCCTGTTGTCACAGTTCATATTGGACAAGGGAGGCATTGGATGATTTCTTAAGCTTCTGTTATGATACCTATGCTAATAAAAAGGATTTATTACTTGAGAAATGGAATTATCATAAGGAAAATAATTTGGATGGCGGAGTCTGTGATATGACTCTGGTATATTTGTGGGCAAAGGACAATGCAAATATCCTGAATTCAGCACAAATTATTGAAGGTGGTACAATTGACCAGAATATATGTGACAGAGCCAATTTTAAGGTCGGTGAATACAAGTATAATGAGCTTTGCGGTATAAAGAAATATAAGATTAAGAAGGATAAGGATGGTGTTAAAAGACCATATCTTATAAAGTCGGATAATACGCTTGTTCCGGTATATTCAATTCATTGCTCAGGAAGAGGAAAAGCTGCCATAAAATATCTTAACAGAAGCTTTTTTATGGTTTGTGTGGTGGAAGCAGCTTCGATGTTAAGGATTAAGCTTGGTTCCATTAAAAATAAACTTTTGCATTAGAATGTTTGAAAGGGGATTTACCTTGAAGAAGATTATTCAAAAAATTATAGAATCATGGGCAACTAAGGAGGGCAATGTTACAACCACCAAGGAGATTCTTGAGTGGGTGGACGAGCTTAACCGGAATGCAGAGGTGTCCATAACAGAATGTGAGATGGATGATAACAGCTTTTGGTTCTATGATGATTATGTAGGAGAAATACATAATAGAAAAAGAACCTTCTTTTCCATTACCGGAATCCAGAGATATGAAAATAATAAGCTTGCCATAGAGCAGCCAATTATTATTCAGCCGGAGATAGGCTATCTTGGAATAATCTGTAAGGAAATTGATGGTGTTATGAATTTTCTTATGCAGGCAAAGATTGAGCCGGGGAATGTTAATGTAATACAGATATCTCCTACCATTCAGGCAACCAAGAGTAATTACCTAAGAAAGCATGGTGGAGCATTACCTAATTACTTTGATTATTTTTATAATTCAAAGGATTATACCGTAATATATGACCAGGTGCAGTCAGAGCAGGCAGGACGTTTTTACAAAAAAAGGAACCGAAATATTATTATGCTGGTTGAGGATGATATAGAGGTCCTTCCTAATTACAAGTGGATGACCTTGGGTCAGATAAAGGAATTGATGAAGATTAATAATCTTGTTAATATGGATACCAGAACTGTTTTATCCGGGATTCCACTTACTAATTGCGGATTTTCAGAGTCAGAGCTTGAGGATGTTAAGAAGTATTTTAAAGACGAGGCATTCTTTAATTCCATATTTACTGGTGGAATTACTGCAAATCTGGCTGAAATATACCAGTATCTTAATAATTATAAAATGTTTGAAGAGAAAAAGACTGTGCTGGTTCCTCTCAATCAGCTTAGAAACTGGAGTGTGGATGATGGTGGTGTAACCTGTAATGGTGAAGCTGACTACATGGTCAAATACTACGATATAAGCATAAGTGGCAGAGAGGTAAAGCAGTGGTCACAGCCATTGTTTAAGGCTATCGGCAAGGCTACCTTTGGTCTCATATCAAGAATTATCAACGGAAAAAGAGAGTTTCTTGTGGCTGCAAGACCGGAGATTGGTTCCTTTGATTTTATTGAGCTGGGACCATCCGTGCAGTGGGAGCCTACGAGAATGGAAGCAGAGGATAATTGCGTTGATGCACTTTTCAGAAGCTATGTTAAGAATGAAAAAACCATGCTTAATGTAGTATTATCAGAGGAGGGCGGACGTTTTTACCATGAGGAAAATAATAATATTATTATAGAGATTGCGCAGGATGAGCTTAAGGAGCTTCCGGAAGGATATTTCTGGATTGACTACGGAACCCTTAATTATATGATACAGATTAATAACTGTCTTAACATACAGCTTCGTAATTTATTGTCTCTTTTAGAGGTCTAGGAAGGAATAAGCATGTTTAAAATAGGAATTTTAGGGGCGGCAGATATTGCCTATAATAAATTTTTACCATCATTGCAGACTGTTTGTGGTGTATGCTGTGTGGGAATTGCATCCAATTCGCCACATAAATTAGAGAGATTTGTTAAGGATTTCTCACTTAAGGTATATGAAAGCTATGATGCAATAATTGCAGATGATAATGTGGATTGTGTATATATTCCATTGCCACCGGCATTTCATTATGAATGGGCAAAAAAAGCACTGTTAGCAGGCAAACATGTATTTCTTGAAAAACCAAGTACAACCAGCCTTGAGAAGACGCGGGAACTTGTTTCACTGGCAGCAGAGAGAGGGCTTGTTATTCAGGAAAACTATATGTTCCAGTACCATGCCCAGTTAAAGGATGTTATTGATATTATGGAATCCGGGGAGCTTGGAAAGATAAGGCTTATTCGTACCAGCTTTGGCTTTCCGCGAAGAGGCGAGGGTGATTTTCGTTATATTAAGCAGCTTGGCGGCGGTACGATGATGGATAACGGTGGTTATACCATTAAGCTGATTACAAGGCTGTTGGGAAATAATGTGAAGCTTGTTACCTCTAATCTTGATTATGAGGAAAATGGAATTGATATTTTTGGTACTGCCCAGTTTGTTAATGAGGCTGGTGTAATGGCACAGGCCGCATTTGGAATGGATTGTCAGTATCAGTGTTCGCTGGAGGTATGGGGGAGCAAGGGAAGGCTTACCACCGGCAGAATATATACAGCACCGGCTGGTCTTGAAGTAAATGCCTGTATTGAAGGCGGAAACGGCAGCAGAGAGCTTAAGCTTTCAAGTGATGACCATTTTGCAAGATCAATAGAGGTGTTTGTTAAGGCTTTAGAGGATGAGGTACTCAGGGGTAAGCTAGGTGAGGATTTAATTACGCAGGCTGATCTGGTGGAGCAGGTTATTAGTAACGGAAGGAATGTGTAAGGATGAAGAATAGTTCTTTAAATAGTGCAAATAAACTTGCAAAGATTGCAAGTCAGTTTTTGGTAATAATTGGATTGTTTACGTTTTTTTTTGTTACCGCTAAAAACTCTGAGATGTATCAAGTGTGGGGCGGAGAGATTACAAAGATTGTACGTAGAGGAAGTAAGGTTGCAATCGCTTTATTGCTCATTACATTTGTTGTGTGGATTTTCTTATTGTATAAGTCAAAGATTGAAATAAAGATTAATATACCTGTTGTTATTGGTATGGGGATGATGATCATTATTCATTATCTGGTGAGAATACAAATGATTCCAAGCTATCAGACAGAAGATGGTGGAATATATTATATGTTTCTTAACAAGCTGATTAACAAGCCGGAACTATTGCTGGAGGATTTTTTTAATGGTGGAAAGTTAGCGAGTCATATTGCACATGGCTATATATTTTTTGCATCTATGGGTGAATTTCTAATACCGGGAACCAGATTTGGTTTTCAGTGGCCGATGATGTTTCTGGGAATAGGTGCAGCCTGCTGTTTATATGGTATTTTTTTAAAGCTTTTTCCAAAGCAGAATAAGCTGGTATTGTGGATGGCTGCATTTATTGTTTCAGTACAGCCAATGTTTTTAGGCTTATCAACATATTGTAATCTGGAATATGGGTTAACTGCATTTTTTATATATGCTTTTTATTGTTATATTAATAGGAAGTATATTCTGCTTGCTTTCTGGTTGTTGATACTTGGAACAACTAAAGAGACAGGAGTTATGATGGCTATTGTATTTGTAGGAGCAATAGTAATATCAGAGCTTGTTTTTTTCATAAGAGAAAAGGGCTTAAAAAATCTTATTAAGAAAATAGATGCGAAATGGATTATTGTACTTGTTATTATGACAATAGGATTGGCATTTCTTGCATACAAGATACTTAATATGCAGGTATGGGGAGGCTATGTGCTGAAGGATGTTATAAGCTTTGGTGGAGAAGGCACAACGATGACCTTTCGCTTTAACCCTTGGAGTCTGAAAATTAAATTGGCACAGCTTTTTGTTCTTAATTTTTCATGGATATCGGCAACGATTGTTGTAATTGGTATCATATATATGATTGTGTCCAGAATAAAAGGAAAACAGAGGTGTGAGGAGGATAAAATACCATTTAAACCATTGTGTGCATTGCTGGTATGTTATTCAGTTTATACGTTTTTCCTGCTTTTTTATCAAGAGGCAAAACAGATAAGGTATAATATGCTTTCTGATGTTGTCTTTTTAATGCTTACTATGTTTTTGGTAGTGAAGCTGCTTAAGCAGTTAAAGGTATTAATTCCATTATTAACGATATGTGGTTCTTTGTTTTTTGTGGAGGCATTTGTGACCATAGATTTTATGACGACTGCCCTGTTTACTAATATTGAAACAAACAGGTTGCCTATGGTATTTACACTGTTCTTTAAAGACGAGAAGGAGGTGCTGAATAATAATGCGGGCGATTATGCCTTTTATAATTATCAGTATACCTTTATGGACAGAGCTATAGATAAGATGCTTAGAGATTTGGGGACAGGAGGAGTACAGTGGGTTTTTTCAGCAAGTGATACCTACGAGACACAATTTATACATGATAATTTGCGATGGGATATTGTTGAGGGAAAGCGTTGTTATGAAGATGATCCGACCCGATATCTGTATATAGATAGGGAGAATGTATTTGAATTTATGGAAAGAGGTGCTGAACTGCCACAAAGAGCAGTTCTTATGGAATCGCCATGGTGTAAGTCTCCGGATTGGGATAAGGCAATAGAGGTATTAGCGCAATATTATGATATGACAGGACCATGCGAGGCTGATGAAGGTGCAGCAGGTACGATTATATACTATTTGCTGGAGTTAAAATAAATGAGTATGGGCAAAAAGGATAACTATGAAGAAGGTAAAAATACTTAATCGAAAAAGTAAAAAAGAATATGTATATAATATAGTGCTTCAGTGTATGGTGATTATGTTTCTGATATGGATGTTCTTTATCATGGGAAGGAATTCGAAGCTATATTCCTTATGGGATATTTCCTTTAGAGAGTTCATTTCAAACGGAAGTGTTTTGACAGGAATTATAAGCATTGCATTATTATCAGGCTGGCTTTTTATGTACATTAAAGAAGGGATTTGGAGAACCAGAAAATATGATTTAGTTGGAATCGGAATGATGTTTATTATACATTATTTCATAAGAATCAGAATGGTCGGAACGTTACAGATGGAAGAAGGGCTGGTATGCTATAATTCCATAAGAAATATGGTATACAATCCAGAGCTTATTCTTGGTAATTTTATTGAAGGTACAAGGATTGCTGATAAAATTTCCTTTGGTTATGCTTTTTTTGCATTAATGTTTGAGTTTATAATGCCAGGAATGGGGCAGGGCTTCCAGTGGGCGCAGATGTTTATGGGAATAGCGGCAGCCTGCTGTCTTTACGAGATATTTAAGCTGTTTTTTCCTAAGCTTAAAACAATTATTGCATGGGTGGCAGCTTTTGTGGTATCAGTACAGCCCATGTTTCTGGGCTTATCCACTATATGCAGTCTTGAATATGCAATTGTAGTATTTTATATTTTTGCATTATATTGCTGCCTTAAAAAGCATTATATATTAATGCTTTTCTGGCTAATCATGTTATG
>JAZQLB010000171.1:0-3975 GCA_045542475.1 Lachnospiraceae bacterium
GAAGGAATATCTTGGCATTGAGCCGCCAACAGATACCTTGGGTGTGTTGCAGGATACACACTGGGCAAGTGGTCTTTTAGGCTATTTCCCATCATATCTTCTTGGAAGCGTATATGATGGAATGTTCCTTGAGCAGATGGAAAAGGAGCTGGGAAGTGTGGATAAGCTTCTTGCAGAGGGAAAGGCAAAGGAGCTTACAGCATGGCTCCACGACAAAATTCATCGCTACGGCGGATACCGCGAGCCTAAGGAAGTGCTTATGGCAGTATGTGGCAAGGAGGTTGATGCCAAGCCTCTAATCAAATATTTTAAAGATAAATATACCAAAATATACAATTTATAGAGGAAGGAATTAATTTCATATGATGGAGGATGAACTTTTACAAATTGTAAAGCTTATGGAAGGAATGCAGCAGAAGCTAATTTACCTTGAACAGACTAATCAGAGTCTGATTCAGGCAAATACCCAGATAATTAATTATCTGGATTCTTTGGTCTCTGAGTTTGAGGATTATAAGGACAATGCTGTTTATGAAATTAATGACCCTAGATGTAATTGTGATTTTAATATTTTTTATCCTGTTATAAAATCAAGAGAAGAGACTATTTCTAAAATAGTTAATGAAGCTAAATCTATAGCACGCTTTGGCGATGGGGAATTTGCGACCATAGCAGGAAGAGTGCGTCATGGCTTTCAGAGCGAGGTTGATGAAGGTCTTAAGGAAAGACTTATTGAGGTGCTTAATTCTAATGAGGAAAGGCTGCTAATTGGTATTGCTGATAATTATGGCAGGCTTGATAAGTACAGCGAGCAGACAAAGCGAGAAATACGCAGATATATGAAAGACACGGTGCGAAAGGAGCATTTGTCCCTGCTTGATCCGGATAAAACATATTATGATGCATATATAACAAGACCTTATGTTTTATATGCAGATTGGGATACAGATGCACCAAAAAAGCGATTTGAGGAATTAAAACAGATATGGCATAACAGGAAATGCGTTTTTGTGGAGGGTGAATATACGGCATTAGGTGTTGGAAATGATTTGTTTGATAATGCCAAAAGCATACAAAGAATAATAGCACCGGCAGAGAATGCCTTTAAAAAATATGATGCCATACTTGAGGCATGTATAAATCAGGATAAGGACAGCCTTTTTTTACTTGCCCTAGGGCCAACCGCAACAGTACTAGCATACGATTTGTGTAAAGCCGGTTATCAGGCAGTAGATATCGGACATGTAGACCTGGAATACGAATGGTTTCTAAAAGGTGAAGGCAGAAGAAGCGAAGTATCCAACAAATACAACAATGAATTCCCCGGCGGAAACACCCCAACCAAAATAACCGACCCAACCTACACCACCCAAATCCTAACCCAAATACTATAAAAAATAGTGTAACTATTTATCCCCCCAGCCCTGCATGTTTTCTAAGGCAAGTGCATAGCACTTTCCTTAGAAAACGCCAGGGCGTCCGAAGTGCATATTTTAGCGAAAACCAGAAGAGGAACCATTATATTGACTAAGAGTGGTATTTGCTCCCGTCAGTACTTAGGCGACGTATTTTGTCGCCTTATGTACTGCTACGAGGAGCAACTAAGTGCGAACGGCCACTCGTGTCAATATAATGGTTCCTCTTCGTCTGTTTTCTCCAAAACTACCCTTCAATCCCCTCAGTTTTCTTACCAAACCAGTAAGTAAACCAAGTACCCACAACAAGAAGAACAATTCCAAGAATAACAGTAACAGGATTAATGTTATTGTGTCCCATCTTAATTACAATTGCAATAGGTGAAGCAACAATAAGTCCAAGAATTCCGCTATATGTGATAGACGGATATTTTGCAAATAACCAGTCTAACAGCTTTGCTACAGCAAAGATTCCTACAACAACTCCAAGTCCGAATGGAACAAGTACACCTACTGAATGAAGTATAACAGGCATATCAAAGCTTGTTAAGCCTGTTATTAGCTCGCTGATACAGCTTACAATTCCTGAGTAGAAGCCCAGAAGCATAAGTACTAATGAACCGCTGACACCTGGAATAACCATGGTAGCGGAAGCAATTACACCAATAACAAACAGCTTGATTATGAAAATTACATTAAGATCAAAATTAGCTGAGTTAGTTTCTGTTTCGTTAAGAACCGCCATAATAATTGCAATTGCAAAGAAAATTATAAATGCAATTATGTGAGGGAAGGATATGTTTTTATTTTCCTTTTTAAGACTTGCTTTAGCAGGAATTATTATGGCAGGTACACCACCGAGGATAAGTCCGATAAAGCAGAAGCTGGTTGGGAATGGATAGTTTTCAAGGCAGTATGGAATAATGAAAGAGAATATTCCAATACCAAGAACCATTCCTATGGCAAGTGGAAGTAGTGTTAATACTGACTTTTTAAAGTTCTTAAATAAGGTGTTAATAGAACCAAGAATCTTTTCATAAACGCCCATGGATACCATCATGGTACCGCCGCTTACGCCGGGAATGATATTTGCTACACCGATAATCATACCCTTAACAATGTCTGTTATGAATCTCATAAGTAGTCTCCAGTCATAAATATATTGTGTAATTTGTTATTAATTATATTGAACTATAGTTCCGAAAAATCAATAACAAATCACATTATATAGTAAGACACATTATTTTTCAATAAAATAATCATATAAAAAAATTAAGCATTATATTGGGACGGGCTGCATAGGATGTGGAGAGTGGAAAGGAGCGCGTATGGGTGTAGAGATGTATTTTACAGGGAAGCTTAAAGAGCGGCTTGTTGATATACTCACAAAGGAGGCGGGAGACAGTATGGCTGTTGAAGAGGTACGCTTAAGGGTTAATAAAGAGGTGATGGTCAAGTGTTCCAAAGGAATGTTTTATTTGGGACAGGCTGGGAAGCTTAGTAGTGATGAAAAGGATGGAATTATATGTAGAAAAGAGGATATAGATAGAAGCCTCGAATTAATGAGTGATTATTCTCTTTATGCGTTTAATGAAGAAATAAGAAATGGATTTATTACACTTCCGGGAGGACATAGAGTCGGAGTATGTGGACAGGCAGTTTGGGATGAGGACGGAATAAAAACTATTAAAAATATCTGTTTTATGAATGTGAGGATTGCAAGAGAGTGCAAAGGGTGTGCATCAAAGTTTATGAATTTTTTGTATGATGCGGAGGGGCATTTTGTGAGTACACTTATCCTTTCGCCGGCTGGCTACGGAAAAACCACGATTTTAAGGGATATTATAAGAAATGTTTCGAATAATGGGATTAATGTATCGGTTATAGATGAGCGTTCAGAGCTGGCTGCCTGTTATAAAGGTGTTCCGCAAAATGATGTGGGCATATGTACGGATGTGCTTGATATGGCGCCGAAATCCAAAGGGATTATTATGATGCTAAGAGCCATGGCACCGGAGGTGATTGCGGTTGATGAAATAAATGCAACAGAGGATATGAAAGCGATACAGACATCAAGAGCATGTGGGGCAGCTCTTTTATGCACAGCTCATGGGGATTGCCGCATATGGGAGAATTCCTTAACAAAGGAGGGAATATTTGATAGGTATGTATATATAGAAAAACCAAGGCATTACAAGCTGTTTGATAAGGAAAAAAGACTTATATGGGAGGTATCGGATGCTGATTAGCAAGCTTTTTGGCGCAGTATGTATTATTGGTGCAACAACGCTTTACGGTTACGGAATGACAAAGGAGCTGGATAGCAGAATAAATGGTTTGAAGCAGTTAAAAAGAGCATTTCTTTTATTGAGAAGTGAAATAAGGTTTGCGATGGAAACCCTACCGGATGCATTTATTAAGGTTGCAATGAGGACTAATGATAATGAGGAAAATATAAAACTTTTTTTTGAGACAACTGCCGGCAGACTTATGGAGGAAAAGGAAGCAGGCTTTAAACAGATATGGAGTGAGGAGGTTCTTAATTTAAAAAAAAGGGCAT
>JAZQLB010000172.1:0-4851 GCA_045542475.1 Lachnospiraceae bacterium
AAATACCAGTCCCATATAATCAGACAGATGCTTTTTAACAGCCTGTTCATATATAAATGGCAGTCTTCCCGAATTAATCGCTGACATATTCTGTGGCACGAAACGATACCAGAAGCGGAAAAAATTATCAGCAATTAAGTATATGGTCTTTTTGCCCGTTTTCTCCGTGATAGGTGTTTCTTTTTTTACAATTCCCAAATCCAGTAAAACCTTAAGATATTTTGAGCATACCGCATTTTCCAATCCTGCCTTAGTTGCAATTTCATTCAATCTGGATGCACCGCCTGCAATAGCCGTAATAATGGAATTATATACTGCCGGCTCTCTAAGCTCCTGCTTTAACAGATTTTCCGGCTCCTCATACAGATAGCTTGATGCAGTAAAAATATTCTCAATTAATGACTCATCAATATTATCTCTTACATCCAGCTTATTAATATAATGAGGGATGCCACCAGTAATGCCATATATCAATGCCTGCTCTTCTGAATTCAGCTTAGGATTAAATTCCGTTATATCCTTATAAGTAAGTGCCTGTACCTTAAACTGTGCAGTCCTTCTTCCATAAAGCGGGCTCTCATAGCCCTACACCTGATATTCCATAAAGCTCATGGACGAACCACACAAAATCAAGAACAGCTTACTCTCCTGCCATACATGGTCTATGATATGCTGTAATCTGGAAGAAATCGACTCATCAGTCTTGGCAAGATATGGATATTCATCAATAACGAAAATCAGACGTTCATTTTTAGCTATTCTCGTAATCTCATCAAGTGCATCTGCGTAACTGCTATACACAGGAGCATTAATACTGTCAGGTGATTTATAATTGTGTATTGCTTTTGATAATGCCTCCAGATTCTCCTGCGATGATGAATTAAGTGCCGAAAAGAATATAGCAGGCTTATCTTCACAAAACTTATTAATTAAAGCAGTCTTCCCCACACGCCTTCTTCCATATATAACAACACATTCAAACTTATCCCTTCTATATCTGGCGTTCATCTCTTGAAGCTCGTTCCTACGGCAATAAAACATATGGCAGTCTCCTTTCTACAACGCATCAAAAAAACTAACTCATAAGTTAGTAACTTATAAGTTAGTAACTTATGAGTTAATTATATCAATAATATATTATTTGTCAATAAACACAATTTATGCAAGAAAATCCTCAGCCTCTTCGATAGTACACAAATCTGCTCCCATACCACAAGCATAACCTTTATCGCTCTTATCTTTTTACATAACGCCTTAACTAGTTTTACCCCCCCCTAAAATTTCCAGACAAAGTACCACTCCGCGAAACCCTTAAAACCTATATACCATTGACCTTTCCGCCCTCAATAAAATAAACTGATTATAGCTTCTGCAATCTCTTTTTTAGCACAGAGGCTTAACATAATTTTATTTAAAAAGGAAGAAATACTGATGAAGAAATTACTACTTTTACTTACTGTCCTTGTACTGGCTTTATCCGTTACTGCATGTAACAAGACAACGGGCAATGACAACGACAGTTCTAAGGATAACAACAAAAGGGCTGAAAGCACTACTCAAGAAAATGATAATGATAAGAATGAAAATAACACTAATGAAACCACCACAGAAGCGGCAACCGAGGTTACTACCACAACCACTCCAACAGAAGAACCTACTACTGCACAGCCAAGCTATGCCGCTACTGAAGAAATTCTTAATGCAGCTAAATATGACCAGATAGTTCAGATTGGTAATACCGTGCTTCACCACCCTTTTACCATTCAGGATGTTCTTGATGCGGGTGCAACCATAAAAGGCTCCAATTATAATCCTGATTACCTTGTTCCGGCTGCAAATGGAGAGTTCATAACCTTCACACTGGGTGATGGTTCATTTAATATTTATTTTGCAAATATGACTGAAACCATGTGTTCTTTAAAAGATACTGTGAGCTTTTGGCAGTTTTACGAATGCACAAGCAGCAGTGTATTCTTTCCGGGTGGACTTCATGCCGGCATTTCATTATCAGACCTCCAGACAATATTCGGTACTGCTGATGAAGAGAAGATAGGTACACTTAATGATTATATTACCTACCGTTATTTAGAATCTCCTGCCAAGTATATGGGAGGCGATATGTATTCTGAAACAAATAATTCCTATTCCGTAAGTGTAGACCGTAACACCGGTAAGGTCACACATATTTACCGGAGCTTCCCTTACTAAATGCAGCTTAGTTATTGATATTAATAAACATATTTTACAAAAAGTTAAGCCTGTTGCTTGTGTGCAGTTTACAGCAACAGGCTTTGTCCTGTATATAAATTGTCCCTATCCTTCCAGCAAAAAATCTGTCAGCCTAACAATTTTTATACCATCGTTAGTTACAGGATTATCACATTCCCCTGCAATAACTACTTTCTCATAATTATCACGAATTTTACGAAGAGGTGCCAACTCTCTTTCTCTGGTGGATGGTTCATTCATAGATTCTGTTACCTGAAAATATATCTTCTCCTTAGCATTGATAGCTATGAAATCAACCTCCTTTTCATCAATCTTTCCTATTGCCACATCATAACCTCTTCTATACAGTTCAAAGTAAACAATATTTTCAATGCAATGTCCTGTATCCGCATCACGAAAACCTAACAGATAATTTCTTAATCCTATATCAACAATGTAGTATTTCCCTAAGGTTCGCAGATACTCCTTGCCCTTAATATCAAAACGCTTGATTTCATAGAAAATATATGACTCCAACAATGCCCCGACATATGCCTGTATGGTCTGTACTGCCGGTTTCCCATTTCTCTTGCCTGTATCAATCAACTTTTCATTAACCAATGTATTTCCTATAGAAGTAATTGACGTATTGTTACCAATATTGTCTGCCAGAAACATAATAATCTTACGCAGAAGCTCTGCATCCGTTATCTGTCTTTGACCACGGCGTTTTTCTCTCTCCAAAATATCACGCATCACTACTGTTGAATAAATACCATCTAACACTGCAAGGACCTTATCTGTATCAAAACCAATATCTGCAATACTCGGCATACCACCAAACTTCATATATGCTTCAAGCAGCTCCTTAGGGTCGTAATTTTCCCCCTCTGCATCATAGATACGCTTGCGAAGCTCTCCAACAGGACTTAACCTATCCCTTATCTCATATCCGTGAAAATCAAGAAATTCCTTAAATGATAAAGGAAGCATTTTTATCTCAACACACCGACCAGCCAGATAAGTAGCATACTCAGAAGAAAGCAGATATGCATTAGAGCCAGTCACATAAATATCACAATCAAAATCCACCCTAAATGAATTTATAGCATCCTGCCAATCCGGAATACGCTGAATTTCATCAAAGAACAGGTACATTTTCTTGTTATCAGACATCCTCTCTTTAACATACTGATATATATCTACCGCAGTCATTTTCTGAAATTCAATGGACTCAAAATTAATCTGAATAATCTGCTCTGGTACAATACCACATTCTCTTAAATGCTGAACCATCAGCTTCATCAGGCTTGATTTACCACAACGGCGAATTCCTGTAATAACCTTTACTAATTCTGTATCTTTAAAGGCTATTAGTTTTTTCAAATACAAATCACGTTTTTTTAGCTGTATATCCTTTTTTAACACGATACCACCTCCAGGCTGATAATAACACAAATTCTCTTTTTTTACAAGTTTGTGTTATTGATGTTCAAAAACTTTTCTTTATTGCTATTTTATATTATGCCATCTATTATCTGATTATATACTTCACACATAATTCAACGCACGAACAAGGCAGCTTAGAGCATTATTCTCCTCGCTGCCTTGTTCCATTTTCACTCTATTTCTCCTCAAGTATCTCAAGCAAATCCTTATAATTACTAGCCACTGAATGTGCATTAGTAGAAGCCTTCTTCTGCTGGGTTACGGCTGCCTTTGCCTTGGCAATCGGCTGAATGGTTCCGGCTCCGGCTACACAGCCTCCCGGACAAGCCATGCCCTCTAACAGATATCCATTATACTTACCTGCCTTGGCAAGAGTAAGCAGCTTCTTACAATTATCAAGCCCCTCTGCGCTCTCTACCTTAATCTCCTTGTCAGGATACATTTCCTTAATGTAGTTGACCACTGCATTGGCTACACCGCCGCTGACCGCAAAGCCTCGTCCGTCACCACTTGCACCGTGCATTGAACCCATTTCCTCTAACTTAGTAAAGTCAACCGACTTAGCCTCAAACATACCCATAACCTCTTCAAAGGTAAGCACAAAATCAACATCACTTCGGATGGTTCTACGGCTTGCCTCAAGCTTCTTAGCTGCACATGGTCCGATAAATACCACCTTACAGCCCGGATGCTGCTTTTTAACCAGACGTCCTGTAAGAACCATTGGTGTTAATGCCATGGATATACAGTTAGCAAACTCAGGGAAGAGTTTCTTTGCCATCATTGACCACGCCGGACAGCATGATGTCGCCATAAACGGAAGCTTCTCAGGCACCTCCTCAAGGAAATCCTTTGCCTCCTCAATGGTACACAAATCAGCTCCGATAGCAACCTCAATAGCATCCTCAAAGCCCAATGCCCTGAATGCAGAACGTAACTTGCCCGGTGTCATCTTAGGTCCGAACTGACCTGCTACGGCAGGCGCTACGATTGCATACACAGGCTCCTTACTCTTAATAGCCTGAATAACCTGAAATATCTGTGCCTTATCTGCAATAGCACCAAATGGGCAATTAGCAAGACACATACCGCAGGATACGCATTTTTCCTGATCAATCTCTGCGCGGCCGTATTCGTCAGAGCTTATAGCATTCATACCACAAGCCTTGGCACATGGTCGCTCCTGCTTTAAAA
>JAZQLB010000173.1:0-2210 GCA_045542475.1 Lachnospiraceae bacterium
TAATTATGAAATTTTTAATAGCATCAGATATTCATGGGTCTGCATACTACTGTGAAAAAATAATAGAGCGTTTTAAAGAAGAAAAGGCAGAACGCCTGCTTCTTCTAGGGGATATACTATACCATGGTCCGAGAAATGACCTTCCAAGAGATTATTCACCTAAGAAGGTTATTGAGCTGCTTAACAAAATGAAAGAAAGCATTCTTTGTGTAAGAGGCAACTGTGAAGCAGAGGTTGACCAGATGGTTTTAGAATTTCCCGTACTTGCCGATTATTGTCTGATTCAAGAGGGGAATACCATGATATTTGCCACACATGGGCATAATCATAATGTAAGTAAGCTTCCGCCTCTTAAGGCAGGGGATATACTGCTTCATGGACATACACATATTCCAGCCTGTGAAAAGCATGGCAGTATTATATATATGAATCCCGGTTCAGTATCTATTCCAAAGGAGAATACCGCACACAGCTACATGACCTTGGAAGATGGGATTTTTCTTTGGAAGGATATGGAGGGGATGGTATATAAAGAATATCGCGTGCAGGGATAATTAATGTTTTTTTATAATGCCCTTATTTTGGATATTTTTGCAATGGATGACAGAAAAATATCCTTTGTCGAAGCATTCGACATATGTCGACAAAAAAAACTACAAATTAGTAACATTTTTATAAAAATAGTACTTGATGTTTTTTGTACATGTCCATATAATTTTCTTGTGCTTATATCAATAAATAAGAATACATATATCAGGATGGAGAATTTATGGGAAAGATTAGTATAGTAATTGCGGATGACAATGAAAGAATGTTACAGCTCCTTGAAGATATTATCAATACTGACAAGGATATGCAGGTGGTGGGTAAGGCTGACAATGGTGAAGCCTGTCTTAGGCTTATTCGTGAAAAAGAGCCTGATGTAGTGCTTGTGGATATTGTCATGCCAAAGCTTGATGGATTAATGGTTATGGAGAAGGTACATAATGATTCAAGAATCAAGAAGCAGCCGGCATTTATTGTAATATCGGCAATAGGGCAGGAGGGCATTACTGAGGATGCCTTTAATCTTGGTGCTAATTACTATATTATGAAGCCATTTGATAATAATACATTATTAAACAGAATACGCTATGTTAAGTCAAATCTTGGCAGACATCCGGCGGTAAGAAACAGTAACCGTCAGGCGGCAGAGGTTAACAAGGAGAGTCAGATGGTAAGTCTTGAGACTGATGTAACCAATATGATTCATGAAATTGGTGTTCCGGCACATATTAAGGGCTATCAGTATCTTAGAGATTCCATAATGATGTCGGTGGATGACCCGGATATTTTAAACAGCATTACTAAGGTTTTATATCCAAGTATTGCAAAGAAATATCAGACTACCTCAAGCCGTGTGGAAAGGGCGATACGCCATGCCATTGAGGTTGCATGGACAAGAGGTAAAATGGATACAATAGATGAACTGTTCGGTTATACCATTAATAATGGCAAGGGTAAGCCTACTAATTCTGAATTTGTAGCACTTATATCAGACCGTATCAGATTACAATATAAAGCAAGATAAAAGGATAAATCACAGTCTGATGGCAGTATTTTGACACCATAATCAAAATGCTGCCATCATATTGTGATATACCGTATAATAATTTTTTGACAATTTAATAAATTAACACTTTTTTTGCAAAAGGTTTTGTGGTATACTTAGTACATAAGTATGATTGCAGATGGGAAAATAAGAAATTATATATAGTATCTTTTCTGCAGAAATGAGGTTAACTATGAAGAAAAACATATTATTTGTTACATCAGAGGCGGTACCTTTTATTAAAACAGGTGGTCTTGCAGACGTTGCAGGTTCACTCCCAAAATACTTTGACAAAGAAAAATATGATGTAAGGGTTATGCTTCCAAAGTATCTTTGCATACCTGAGAGATTCCGTAATGAAATGCACTATATTACACATTTCTACATGGATTTGGCATGGAGAAGCCAGTATGTTGGTATTTTAGAGATGGAATATGAGGGCGTACATTTTTACTTCATTGATAATGAATATTATTTTGCAGGGCCTAAGCCTTATGGTGAGATTCATGAGGATATTGAGAAGTTTGCATTCTTTAGTAAAGCGGCTCTATCGGCTATGCCATTAATTAATTTTAAGCCGGATATCGTTCACTGCCATGACTGGCAGACAGGACTTATT
>JAZQLB010000174.1:0-14698 GCA_045542475.1 Lachnospiraceae bacterium
CTTGGCATAAGCCTCTTTTTATTATAGGAGTTTAAAGAGAATTATTCGCTATCTTCCTTGAAATAATCGGTAAATTTCTCTTGAACTGCATCATAGGTCTTCTGTGAAATATCAGGAAGCTCCTTACCCCATGCGCCGGTAGCCTGTCTGAAGCCTTCCTCAAAGGCTTCTAACATATCCTCCATCTTATCCTTGTCTCCGCCTGAAAGAGCCATTGCAAAATCAAATATTCTTTCAGATGTCTGCTTAACGCCCCAGTATCCGTCCTCGGAAATATCTTCTTTTGCCTGGGCAGCAGTCTCGGCATCCACGGTAAAATTACCGCTTGCCAGCATTTTCCACATATCATCTGAATTGGCAATAGCCTGTCCCTGCTTAAGGAACATTTTTTCAACAAGACTTCTAAGCTGTGAGGTACGGTCCTCAACATCCTGCTTCATCTTGGCTATAATAGCAGTTCTGTCAACGGTTCTGTCAGAGGTGGATTCATATACAGCTGCCTCCTTTGGAAACTCGTTACCCGAAGCTGTATCAGGATGCTTGATGGTGTTCTTTGTATTTTTTATGTCATAACCTTTAGTTGTCTGTGGTGTTGATGTAATTCCGTTTACGCTCATGATATCCATATCCTTTCCGTTTAAAAAATAAAGTCAACACTTAGTTTCACTTATTATATCGGCATATTTAAAGCTATACTTTATAGCAGAGGACTATGGAAAAAGATTAATAACATGGGAACCAAAAAATACATTTTTTCCTATACATTCCGTATACTATAATGAATATCTTATTGCACATTAGATGATTTGTGTATATAATATTGTATAAAGTGTACTGTATACATGATACAAAATGGAGAAGTGATTATGAATGAGATTAAGCTAAAGGCATATGCCAAGGTTAATTTAGGACTTGATGTACTCAGACGTAGGGAAGATGGTTACCATGATGTTAAGATGGTAATGCAGAATATAGATTTATATGACAAGGTATCTATACGCAAGATAAAGACAGATGATATTATTGTAAAAACCAATTTGTCTTATCTGCCATGCGACCAGAATAATCTGGTATATAGGGCGGCAAAGATTATAAGAGATGAATTTGATATTCATACAGGAGTATATATTGATTTGTACAAATTTATACCGGTAGCAGCAGGAATGGCAGGCGGAAGCGCAGATGCAGCAGCTGTTCTTTATGGTATGAATGAGCTGTTTGAGCTGGGATTAAGTCTTAATGAGCTTATGGAGAGGGGCGTAAAGCTTGGAGCTGATATTCCATACTGCCTCATGGGCGGAACTGCCCTTGCAGAAGGCATAGGTGAGAAGCTTACAGGTCTGAAGACCTGTCCTGAGTGTTATTTTGTAGTTGCCAAGCCACCATTTTCAGTATCTACAAAGCTGGTGTATGAAAGACTTAAGCTGGATGAGAACACTAAGCATCCGGATATTGACGGAATAATAGAGGCTATTAATAATGATGATATTGTAGGTGTTGCTAAAAGGCTTGGAAACGTGCTTGAGACAGTAACCTCAAAGGAATATCCTGATATTGAGAGTATTAAAGCAAGGATGATAGAGTGTGGTGCACTTAATTCGCTTATGAGCGGAAGCGGACCGACTGTGTTTGGTATATTTAATGATAGAGAGCTGGCGGAGCAGTGTAACAGGCAGCTTAGGAGAGATAATAGTGTTAAATCCTGTTATATAGCAGGTGTGTCTAAAGGAGGATTTGTTAATGCTTAATGATAGTTTAAAGGTATCAATGAGTGAATACCTGCCACTTAGGGATGTGGTGTTTAATACATTAAGACAAGCTATTTTAAGGGGAGAGCTGGAGCCGGGCGAACGCTTAATGGAGATTGCGCTGGCACAGAAGCTGGGAGTCAGCAGAACACCTATACGTGAGGCTATCCGAAAGCTGGAGCTGGAAGGGCTTGTTGTTATGGTGCCAAGAAAGGGCGCCGAGGTTGCAGACATTACAGAAAAGGATTTAAGGGACGTTTTAGAGGTTCGTACAGCCCTTGAGGCACTGTCTATAGAGCTTGCAATCAAAAATATGACGGATGAGGATTTTGAAGCCTTAAGAATGGCTAATGAGGATTTTAGGGATCTGGCAGACGGCAATGAGCTGATGAAGCTGGCGGAGGCAGACGTGGCATTCCATGAGATTATTTATATTGCTACCAATAATAACCGTCTTATCCAGATAATTAATAATTTAAGAGAGCAGATGTACAGATATCGTCTTGAATATATTAAGGATGCCAGTGCAAGACCAAGACTGGTTAAGGAGCATCAGGAGATTATTGATGCCATGATGGACGGAGATGTGGAGCGTGCTAAGGAGGTTATTACCCGCCACGTTGAAAATCAGGAGCAGAATATTCTCCGCACAATCAAAGAGAAAAAAACTGAATAATATGTGATTAGAACTTCTTTTTCAGGGAGATACTTCCTATAGATTATTTTATAGGAGGAGCTTATGGATAAATGGAATATATCAGCGTGGGGAATAATACTGGGCTGTGCAATGGTGCTTTTTACATATTTAGGCGGCTATGAAAATGAGATGGAGAGATTGCAGACGGGGATTGCAGATGAAATCGTACGTTTTCATGTAAGAGCCAATAGTGATAGTGAAGAGGACCAGCAGCTAAAACTGGAGGTTAAAGAGGCTGTTGTCCGGTATCTTTCAGTAATTTTGGCAGAGGCGGATAATGTTGAGGATGCAAAGGCTATTATAGAGTCGGATATGGACAATATAATAAAGGTTGCAAAAGAGGTTATTTTGGAGGCAGGTAAGGAATATACTGTAGAAGCCTATTTTACCCGAGAGTATTTTCCGATTAAGTGCTATGGGGATGTAACCTTGCCAGCGGGTGTGTATGAAGCCTTTCGCGTGGATATAGGTAAGGCTGAAGGCAAGAACTGGTGGTGTGTGCTTTTTCCAAAGCTGTGCTTTGTGGATGTATGCTATGGAGTTGTGCCTGAGGAGTCTAAGGCGGAGCTTGAAATGGTTCTTGATGAGGCGGAATATGAGCTGATTACAGGGGAAGAAGTTGTGTATGAATTCAAAATATTCAAATTTTTTAATTATTTTATAAATGATAAATAATTGCAACAAATCAGAAAAGAGGAAAAATATGGATAAGATTAAAGTGGCAGTATTATTTGGCGGACAGTCATCAGAGCACGAGGTGTCATGCGTATCTGCCTTAACTATTATAAACAATATGGATAAGGATAAATATGACCAGCTTCTTGTGGGTATTACCAAGGAGGGCAGATGGCTTCTTGTAAAGGATGCAGATGCAGTTGCTACAGGTGAGTGGAAGAACAGCGATACAGAGATGGTTTTATCACCTGATACCTGTCACAAGGGCTTTATCGCTATTAAGGATGGTAAGGCTCAGGTTATGAAAGTGGATGTGGTATTTCCGGCACTTCATGGTCTGTATGGTGAGGATGGAACCGTTCAGGGTATTCTTGAACTGGCTGGAATTCCTTATGTAGGCTGTGGTGTGGTAGCTTCAAGCGTATCCATGGATAAGCTTTTTACCAAGATTGTAGCGGCTACTGTGGGCGTTAAGCAGGCGGAATATGTGGCAGTAAGAAGAAGTGAACTGTCAGATATGGCCGGGGTTGTGGCAAAGGTTGAGGCTAAGCTTGCCTACCCTGTGTTTGTTAAACCGGCAAATGCAGGTTCGTCATGTGGCGTATCTAAAGCAAATAACAGCGTAGAACTTGAGGCTGCATTTAAGCTTGCGGCAGAGCATGATAAGAAAATTCTTGTTGAGGAGACAATTAACGGAAGAGAGATTGAGTGTGCCGTGCTTGGCGGAGAAGAGGTAAAGGCATCGGGGGTAGGAGAGGTTCTTCCTGCTGAGAGTGCAGCCTTTTATGATTATGAGGCAAAGTATGCAAATGCTGAGTCTAAGACAGACGTTCATCCGGTATTGCCTGAGGGCAAGGAGGAGGAAATCAGAAAGGCGGCAGTTGCTATTTTTAAGGCTGTGGATGGCTTTGGTCTTGCAAGAGTGGATTTCTTCCTTACAAGAGATACAAATGAGGTTATTTTTAACGAGATTAATACCCTTCCGGGCTTTACCTCAATAAGCATGTATCCAATGCTTTGGGAGAATAAGGGAATGGATAAAAGGACATTAATTGATAAGCTTATTAACCTTGCGTTTAACAGATAAATGGAGGCAGTATGAATACTGATGCACCAATAGGAGTATTTGATTCGGGGGTTGGCGGTCTTACAGTAGTAAGTGAGATTATACGCCAGATTCCCAATGAAAGAATAGTATATTTTGGCGATACAGCCAGACTTCCTTATGGCAATAAGTCTAAAGAGACGATTATCCGTTATGCAAGGCAGATAGTGGCTTTTTTAAAGGCAGAGGGTGTTAAGGCTATTGTGGTGGCATGTAACACCGCCAGCGCCTATGCTCTTGAGGAAATAAAGGATGAAATAGATATTCCAATAATAGGAGTGGTTAAGCCGGGAGCGAAAACTGCCGTAGAAGTCACAAAAAATAAAAAAATTGGAATAATTGGAACAGAAGGAACAATTAATAGTGGTTTATATACCCAGCTTATTAAGGAATGGGATTCTTCTATTGAAGTTGTAGGAAAGGCATGCCCGCTTTTTGTATCCTTAGTGGAGGAGGGATGGCTGCATGATGAGATTACGGATATGATAACAGCCCGATATTTACAGCCTCTTAAGGAGGCGGGAGTGGATACTCTTGTGCTTGGTTGTACCCACTATCCACTGCTTAGAAGCACTGTAGGAAAGGTTATGGGAGAGAGCGTAACGCTGGTTAATCCTGCTTATGAGACCGCATTAGAGCTTAAAAGGCTTCTTGCCAAGGAGCAGCTTGCAAATGTAAAGGATATTGACAGCCCGAGCCTTATGTACCGATTCTATGTGAGTGATGCGGCGGAAAAATTTAAGAATTTTGCTAATTCTATTCTTCCTTTTGATATTAAGACTACAAAACAGATTAATCTGGATGATGTGTAGTATACGAAATGTTGGAATTATATATACAAATTAGAAAAAGAGGAAACTAATGAAGGATAATGTGATTTTGCGAATAACGGGTCTTCATACAGTGAATGAGGATGATGAGAATGTAGAGATGATTAATGCAGGAAACCATTATTACAGAAATGGCAAGCATTACATAAAGTATCAGGAAAGCCTTGATGAGGGCTTTGTGTGTGATAATATGTTAAAGATTTCTCCGGCTGAGGTAGAGTTTATCAGAAAGGGAGCAATTAACACACATATGGTTTTTACCAGAGGGAAAAAGAATATGAATTATTATGAGACACCCTTTGGTTCAATGACAATGGGTATAGATACCTCCAGTCTTGAGGTGTCTGATGCAGATGACAAAATAGATGTAGATATATACTATGCCCTTGAAATGAATTATGAGCATATGTCAGATTGTCATATAAGTATAAAAATCAGCGAGGCTATGTAGTCTCACCGGTTATGGGGAGCCCTGTAAGGGCTCTTTTTTTGCATTATAGGAAATTGAGAAATTTCCTATAATGCAAAAAAACCACAGCAACATGCCTCACGCATGTGCTGTGGTTCTATAAATTCACTTATATATTATCGCAATATATTACTGTGGCTGCTTTCCAATGTAAGCAAGGATACCGCCGTCAACGTAAAGGATATGTCCATTTACAAAGTCAGAAGCATCTGATGCTAAGAATACAGCAGGACCTGCAAGATCCTCTGCCTCGCCCCATCTGTTAGCTGGTGTCTTAGCTAAGATGAACTGGTCAAATGGATGTCTTGAACCATCTGGCTGAATCTCTCTAAGTGGAGCTGTCTGAGGTGTAGCGATGTAACCAGGTCCAATACCATTACACTGAATGTTGTACTGACCATACTCAGAAGCGATGTTCTTTGTAAGCATCTTAAGACCACCCTTAGCAGCTGCATAAGCAGAAACTGTCTCACGGCCAAGCTCTGACATCATTGAACAGATGTTGATAATCTTACCATGACCCTTCTTAATCATGCTAGGAATAACTGCCTTAGACATGATGAATGGTCCGTTAAGGTCGATATCGATAACCTGTCTGAACTCTGCTGCTGTCATCTCGCACATAGGAATTCTCTTGATGATACCTGCATTGTTAACAAGGATATCAACAACACCTACCTCAGCCTCAACCTTAGCGATTAACTCGTTAACCTGCTCCTCGTTAGTTACGTCACATACATAACCATGAGCCTTAATGCCCTTCTCTTCGTAAGCTGCAAGACCCTTATTAACTAATTCCTGATTAATGTCGTTAAATACGATTGTAGCACCTGCTTCAGCATATGATGAAGCGATAGCAAAACCGATACCATATGAAGCGCCTGTTACTAAAGCAACTTTTCCTTCAAGTGAAAAATTAACTGCCATTTTTCTTTTCTCTCCTTTTATGTATTAAATTTATAAATGAAAACCCTATTATCTAAGGTCCTTCATTGCAACTGGATCCATATCGTCAAATGCCTGATTCTCACCAACCATGCCCCAGATAAAGGTGTAAGCATGTGTAGCTGATGCACAATGAACTGACCAGCTTGGCGAAATAACTGCCTCTTCATTTCTCATAACGATATGTCTTGTCTCTGTAGGCTCGCCCATGTAGTGGAATACCACTGCATCCTCAGGAACCTCCATGTAAAGGTATACTTCCATTCTTCTGTCATGTGTATGACATGGCATTGTATTCCATACGCTGCCCGGCTCAAGTGAGGTCATACCCATAACTAACTGACAGCTCTCAACCTGTCCTGGTAAGATATACTTTCTGATAGTTCTGTGGTTAGCATCCTCGAGGCATCCAAGCTCAACCTTATTAACATCAAGGATATCCTTCTCAGGATTAATAAATACTGTAGGATATGTCTTGTGTGCAGGTGCACTGTTAAAATAGAACTTAGCAGGGTTAGAAGCATCAACGCTCTCAAAGAGGATGTCTTTCGTACCCATACCGATGTAGATACCATCCTTATATTCCATCTCATACTTAACACCATCAAGTGTAATAACACCCTTACCACCGATGTTAATAACGCCCATCTCTCTTCTCTCAAGGAAATAAGCTGCTCTTAACTCGTCACCTGCTGTAAGCTTAAGTGCCTCAGTAGTTGGTGTAGCAGAACCAATAATAATTCTGTCAATCTGGCTGTAAATTGTCTTAATCTCGCCCTTTACAAATAAATCCTGAATTAAGAAATCATGTCTTAATCTCTCTGTATCATAATGCTTAACATCATTAGGATTAGCTGCTGGTCTGACTTCCATTTTTCAATCTCCTTTGCATATAAAATTCACTGTGAATTATTGTAGCACACTTTTATTGTACAATCAATTAATGATATTTTATTCACAAAGATTTATAAAGAGTCTCACCAATTGGCTCTCTTATTATAAGGTCTGCAACATCATCCTGAGGTGTGGCAGTCTTATTAATAAGTACCAGATGCTTACCTCTGAAATATCTGATAAGACCTGCTGCCGGATATACTGTAAGTGAGGTTCCGCCTATAATCAGCATATCTGCATTGGAAATATGTCTTACCGCCTCTCTCATTATATAATCATCCAGTCCCTCTTCATACAGCACTACCTCGGGCTTGATTATACCGTTACAGCCATTCTGCTTACACCTTGGAATCCCTGTGGTCTCTGTTATTATGGATAAATCATATTTTGCACCACACTCCGTACAATAATTCTTCATAACCGTACCGTGAAGCTCATATACAGCCTTACTTCCTGCCGCCTGATGAAGACCATCAATATTCTGGGTTACAACAGCCTTTAGCTTGCCCATTTCCTCTAATTTTGCAAGAGCCATATGTGCCTTATTTGGTTTTGCATCAGTATATATCATCTTATCCCTGTAAAACTCGTAGAATTCCTCTGTATTCCTACGATAGAAGCTGTGGCTTAAAATTGTCTCAGGTGGATATTTATACTTCTGATTATATAAGCCGTCCGTGCTTCTAAAGTCAGGTATATTACTTTCCGTAGATACTCCTGCTCCGCCAAAGAACACAATATAGTTACTTTCTTCAATCCATTGCTTAAGTAATTGGGTATTTTCCATAGCTGCTCCTTTCTTATTTGCCATTATCTATCCTATTGGCAGTATATCCTAATTCATTTTGAACAATATACATAACAATACTGAACGCCTGTTGCAAACTCTCATAATCCCTTAAATAAAAGCTGTATGTATAATCATGCTCATCTGTCAGCTTCAGCAAGTGATAACAATAGGATGTTCTTGCCCCCGGTCTGCCCTTTCTACCTTCAAGAATATCATAATCAATTTTTCTTAAGGATGCTATTCTTACTGCATTTGCCTGCATAAGCATAACACCATCCGTTCCTATAATCCAATTCTTAGTTATCGCAAAATTAGTACCTTGTATAATTCCGGGTCTTACATCCATATATCTTGCATCTTCAAACTCTTCATCAATCCTTGCAAGAACAGATTCCATACATTCCTTGTCAGTATAGTACTTACTTATATGTTTTCCCATTTTCATTTTTTCAAAATTAAGTGTTACAAAATATTGGAAAACGCTTAAAAACAAAAACCAAACCGCCAATAAATAGACGTATATTGCTCCCTGTGCAGAGCCAAACTCTCCTTTTTTGACATTTTCAATACTAAAAATTACAACTACGACTATAATAACCACGATACTCATCAAATAAAAAAATGCAGGCACCTTGTTAAAATACTTTGCTAAATTAGGATATTTAAACTTAAACATAATTAATTCTCCTTAACAAAAATGCTCTTCCAAAAGTACACCACCTTATGGAAGAGCATCCATTATTTATTTCACTTCAAAATCAATAGTATACTTCTTACCTAATGCGGTAATAAACAATTTACCCTTGCCTTGACCTGTAGTCTTAACATAGGTTCCTGTTGAACCACCTATAAGACTGGCAGCATTAGGACCAATTACTGATACACTACCCTCTGTCTCAAATATAACAGGAGCATTACAGTAATAGAGTCTGTTACCATTCTCATCTATCGCTTCAATTCGGATAGCCGCCGCATCATAAGTGTCACCCTCTGTAAGCACAGTCTTATCAACCTTAATTGAAAGCGCTGTCTTGGTCATAGGCTGCTTTCTTACAGTTGCAACAACCTCACCATTCTTAACCGCCTCAAATTTATATGTGGTTGCCAAATCACCCCAGTTACCAACATAGGTATCATACATACGTGAAATATCCTTCTTGGTAAGTCCTGTCGCATTCATAATCTGTGTCTGCTTAAGCTTCCATACCATAGGAAGCTTGTCCACACTATACTCCAGCATAGCAAAAAGTAATTCCTTAACCGCTTCTGCACCCTCCGGTGATAAGCCCTCATTAACCTCAAGCAGATTACCAACTCTGTCATTAATAAGAATAGGAGGATGCATCATATTATTAAAAGGTGTATCCCATGTTGTGTATTCCTTAATAAACTGCTCATTCTTATACAGTCTTACACTATCAGCATTAGTCATTACATAGAAATCACCTACTGTACATTCCGGATGGTCTCCAATCTCCACTGAGGATGTTACATGAAGAACAGGCTCGTTTTCACCCTGACTTGAATATACATATGCCGCTGGCTTAGGGTTACGGAACATATCCATTACACCATGATAGCAGATTCTGTCACCGCTTCCAAAATCCCTATGAGTATTATAATCAAACATACACCAGCCAAAGCAGCCTGCAATATCATCCTGACCTAATACATCATTAATAACCTTGGCATGTCTTGCCGCATGTGACATTCTATGCTCCTCATCATCAAATACCTTAGTCGGATACATATGTCCACCATATTCAGAAACAAGGTATGGCTTCTCCATATCAGGAGTTGCCTCACTTTTCTTAATACATCCCGGATTAGTTCCAATATGAGAGAAATCATTATAAGTATACACATCCTCTAAAAGATTACTTTTCTTAAAGCATCTTACACCGCCTGTGGCTCTTGTTTTATCAAGTGAATGAGCAATCTTATTAGTTCTCTCATAGAATTCATCATCATCACCGGATTCATTAATTCTTACACCCCAGATAATAATTGATGGATGATTTCTGTACTGTCTTACCATCTCTGCAACACTTTCACATGCAATACTCTTCCATGTCTCATCACCTACATACTGCCAGCCCGGAAGCTCAGTAAATACCAGCAGACCAAGCTCATCACATTTATCAATAAAATGCTGTGACTGTGTATAATGTGAGGTTCTTACTGCATTGACACATAACTCATTTTTAAGAATATATGCATCACTTTCCTGAATCGACTTAGGCATTGCATATCCCACATAAGGATAACTTTGGTGACGGTTAAGACCAATAAGCTTAACCTTTTTGTCATTAAGATAAAAGCCATCCTTCTTAAACTTAGCTGTTCTAAAGCCAAACCTTACACTCTTTGTATCAACTATTGTACCACTCTTTAAAAGCTTAATGGTCAGTGTGTATAAAACAGGATTATCCATAGACCACAGCCTTGCATCATTTACATATCTGTTAAGATGCATAACTGGCTTACTTACAGGCGCCTTAAGTCTGAATACTGAATTACCCATATCATCAGTAAGCTCTGCCTCTGCTTCATAAGTATTGTCAAACTCATTTTTGAAATTAAAGGTAATCTCTGCCTTAATTGTTGCAGGCTTAATCTCAGTAATCACATATACATCATCCACATAATCCTCTGAACGGATATCCATATATACCTCTCTGTACATACCGCCAAAGGTCATATAATCAATTACCTTACCAAAAGGAGGAATATTGAGTGATTCCCTGCTGTCACAAATAACAGCAATCACATTATCCTTACCTGCAAATATATAAGGAGTAACATCTACCTCAAAAGCAGTAAATCCGCCATAATGTGTATCACACAAAATACCATTAACATATACATCTGCCTTATGCCCTACTGCACCAAATTCAATAAATACCTTCTTACCCGAAATATCCTCTGGCACCTCAAAATGCTTTCTGTATATGGATATCATCTGGTAAATGCTCTCGTCAAAATAATTATATGGTGTCTCCACCACTGAATGCGGTATTCTTACATCCTCAAATTCTGCATCATTAAACTCAGGCTGTTCCATATCCGCCCTATAGCTGTTACAAAACTTCCAATCATTGTTAAAACTTATACGTGACATATTTTCCTCATTTTCTGCACAAAGTGCTTTATCTTATAATATTTTTTATTAACGGTGATGTATTCACCGGTGTATCTGAAAATCTGTATGCTGCAAGAAGCTCCTCTTTAACAGAAGAAAGCTTACCTGCATCATTGGCATGAATAACAGCTATCGGCTCATCCGCTGCAACATAATCTCCTACCTTTTTCTTAAGGATAATTCCTACTGATAAATCAATTATGCTGTCCTTGGTTTCTCTTCCTCCGCCAAGCTTCATGGCACATAAGCCTACCTCATCAGCAATTATCTTTGATACATAGCCCTGCTTATCTGCATATACCTCTTCAACAATGGAAGCTTGCGGAAGAAGGCTGTTATCATACACGGCCTTTGGATTACCGCCCTGAGCCTTAACAAATTCAGCCAGCTTAGATAAAGCTTCACCGTTGTTAAGCTTATCAAGAAGCATTTCCCTTGCAGCCGCTTCACTTTCTGCCTTACCTGCACCTATTGCCATAAGTGAGCCAAGTGTAAGACATAGCTCAAGTAAATCTGCCGGTCCCTCACCCTTTAGTGTATCAATGGCTTCTATTACCTCCAAGGAATTACCAACCGCATAACCAAGAGGCTGATCCATATCCGATATAACTGCCATAGTGTTACGCCCTATATTATTGCCGATTTTAACCATTTCTTTAGCGAGCTTAACAGAATCCTCCTCCGTCTTCATAAAAGCTCCGCTGCCTGTCTTAACATCCAGAACAATAACATCTGCTCCGGCTGCAATCTTTTTACTCATGATGCTTCCTGCAATAAGCGGAATACTCTCCACTGTTGCAGTAACATCCCTCAAAGCATACAGCTTCTTATCCGCAGGAGCCAGATTCTTTGTCTGTCCTGCAATGGCAATTCCTATTGAATTAACATTATTAATAAATAACTCTTCTGAAATCTCCGTACTAAAGCCCGGAAAACACTCCAGCTTATCTATTGTACCGCCCGTATGTCCCAGACCTCTTCCTGACATCTTGGCAACCGGTATACCTATAGCCGCTGCTAAAGGTCCAAGCACCAGCGAGGTCTTATCACCTACACCGCCTGTACTGTGCTTATCAGCTTTAATTCCCTTAATCTGTGATAAATCGAGCATATCTCCGCTTTTTGCCATCTCAAGGGTAAGTGTTGCAATCTCGTGCTCATTCATTCCCTGAAAATATATCGCCATAGCTAGTGCCGATGCCTGATAATCAGGAATATCTCCTGCTGTATACCCCTTTATAAAGAAATGTATCTCCTCATCAGTAAGAATCTCACCATTTCTCTTTTTTAGTATAATATCATACATTCTCATGGGACTATCCTCCTGTAAAAGAAACTGTATTACCTGATATCCTTTAAAAAGCTTTCACCAATAGTAAGCCTCTTAACACCTAAATACTCCGCAATAGTCTGACCTATATCCGCAAAGCTGTTTCTTACACCTAAATTAACTGCCTTTACATTCTTACCGTATACCAGCACAGGAATATATTCTCTTGTGTGGTCGGTTCCCGGTGTAGTCGGGTCACAACCGTGGTCTGAATTAATAATCAGAATATCCTCATCCTTCATGGCTGCAATAATCTCAGGCAGTCTCTTATCAAATGCCTCCAAACCTTTACCATAGCCCACCGGGTCATTTCTATGTCCCCACTTGGAATCAAATTCCACCAGATTGGTAAATATAAGCCCTTCATTACCTTGCCTCATATATTCAAGAGTCTTATCCACTCCGTCCATATTGTCCTTAGTATGAATGGCCTCTGTAATGCCCTCTCCTGCAAAAATATCCTCAATCTTACCAACGCCTATAACATCAAGACCAGCTTCCTTAATGTTATTGAGAAGATTATCCTTTGGAGGAAGTATTGCATAATCCCTTCTGTCAGAGGTTCTTGTATAATTCCCCTTAGTTCCCACAAATGGTCTTGCTATTACTCTTGATACATTATGCTCTCCATGTAACATCTCACGGGCTATATTACACAGCTCATACAAACGCTCAAGTGGTATGACATCCGTATGAACTGCAATCTGAAATACACTGTCTGCAGAGGTATATACAATAGGCTTCCCTGTAGCTGCATGTTCCTCTCCCAGTTCTTCAATTATTACTGTTCCCGATGCCGTACAATTGCCAAGTACTCCCGTAACACCTGTGCGCTTAATAAATTCATCTATAACACTCTGCGGAAAGCCATTCGGATAGGTCGGAAATGCTGTTTTAGTCTCAATTCCTACCATCTCCCAATGACCTACTGTTGTATCCTTACCCATTGACAGCTCCTTACACTTAAGGCAGGCTGCGGTCTGGTTATTTGTCTTTGGAAGTGTATCAATCTCCTTGATATTGCCAAGTCCCATGGAAAGCATATTGGGAATGTCAAGTCCTTTATTATGCTCCCATACATGTATAAGGGTATTGGTTCCGTCATCACCAAAGTCCGGTGCATCTGGAAGAGCTCCTATACCTACACTGTCAAGGATTATCCATATTACTCGTTTCATGTGGTCACCTCGCTGAATTTATATGGTGGGATTGAAAGCTATGCTTTCATTTTTTTCGTAAGTCATGCTCCTCGAAAGCTTCCGCTTTCTTTGTGGCTGTTTTCATGCACCTCGAAAGCTTCCGCTTTCTTTGTGGCTAATTTCATACACCTCGAAAGCTGCGCTTTCTCGGTGTTCGTTGGCCCGCAAATATCTTTTGTACCTTATTTGATTTAAAGTTCTTGTTGCGAGGCAACAGGGGTTCATAATCCATAAGTCAGAATGAAAATGAATTTTCCTTCTGACTTATGGATTATGAACCAGCCACTTCGTGGCAGAGCTTTAAATCAAATAAGGTACAAAAGATATTTTAGTTCTTATGCGTTCATTATACCCTAATTTCATCAAAGGTTCAATCAATATTGATTTTTTTTACTTTAGATGTTAAAATTAATATAATTTTGTGTTGTAGCATAGTAAAGTATTTAATTAACACTATTCTATACCATATTAGTAAAAATATTTTGGAGGCAGATATGAGTTTTGAATATGTAAAAGAACTTCCCTCTCCTCAGGTTGTCAAGGAATTAATTCCACTTTCTGACAAGCTTGCGGAGCTTAAGGCTGAAAGAGATAAGGAAATTGCAGATATAATAACAGGCAGGTCAGACAAATTTCTTGCAATAGTCGGACCTTGTTCGGCAGATCAGGAGGATTCCGTATGTGATTACGCCTGCCGTCTTGCAACTGTACAGGAAAAGATAAAGGACAAGGTGCTTATTGTTCCCAGAGTGTATACTAATAAGCCAAGAACCACCGGTGAGGGCTACAAGGGCATGCTTCATCAGCCAGACCCTGAAAAGAAGCCGGATATGTTAGCAGGTATTATGGCAATCAGAAAAATGCAAGTCGGAGG
>JAZQLB010000175.1:0-3422 GCA_045542475.1 Lachnospiraceae bacterium
ACGTTACATTTCGGTATTGTCATGGTAGTTTGTTATGGGACTTTTTTTACAGCCCCTTTCTTTACATTATATGAAAATAGTGGTCTGTGGGATTTCGGATAATGTATGGCGGAGGATATATTTATTTGCAGACCGCCGGATTGAAAAAATATAATTTTTTTGAAACATTTACCACTTAATATGACACTTATTATATGAATTCGCAAATGAAGAACGTTATTCATACAAAAACTGCGCAGAAATGAGGGATGATATGGAAGAAGAATTCACAAGGCTATATGCAGGTATATATAAGGATTTGTACAAATATGCTTTATATACGCTGTGTAACAAAGAAGAGGCAGAGGATGCTGTCAGCGAGGCAATAGTAGATGCCTATGCCCAGTTTGCCAAGCTACGGGATAAAAATGCATTTAAGAGCTGGATGTTTAAGATTCTCTCTGCAAAGTGTAAACGAAAGTTAAAGGGGTATCTTAATAAAAACATGGAGCTGGATGAAGCAATTGAGATACCGGTTGCAGATGGTAAGGCTGAGCTTGAGGAAAAGGTGGATTTATGGAATGCCTTCTTTAAGCTTGATGAGAGGGAACGGCAGATTCTTAATATGTCGGTGGTTGCAGGCTTTGAGGGAAAGGAAATTGCAAAAGAGCTTAATATGAACCACAATACCGTGCGGACGGTTCAAAGGCGTGCACTTGATAAACTGAGAGTAATGCTTAATTATTAAGAAAGGAGTATCATTATGGATGATAAGTTATTAAAAGAAATGATGGATAATGAGAATATAGAGGTTCCGCAGAGCCTGAGGCCGGAGAATATCGGAGTTCTTCTTAAACAGGCAGAAAATAAACCAAATAAGAAAAGTACATTGAAAAATAGAATTATTTATCATTGGAAATGGAGATATGCAGCTGCAACAGTAATGGCAGCGGCATTAGTATTTGTAATAATAGGGGTCATGGGTCGTCAGACGGAGATGAAACCGGATTATAGCGATATATATGATAAGCTGGAGGATGAGATATTAGATGGATATTATACATCCGCATATTTGGATGGTGCGCTAACGGAGGATGTGGTTGAGGAGATAGAGGCAGCACTTACGCCGACTGCAGCGGCACCTATAACGGATGCAGTGGATGAGGAGTATGTTTATTTAAATACAAGTACTCAGACTTCAAAATCGGAAACTACAGAAGAGCTCCCGGAATATTCAACGACCAATATACAGGAATATGGTGTTGATGAGGGTGATATTGTAAAAACTGACGGAAAATACATTTATGTATTAAAGATTAATAGCGGCTACAGCAGACAGGATAACCCTACGCTTTTGATTTTTAAGCCTGATGGGGAAAATGTGGAGAAGCTTGTTGAATATGAAATCGAAGATGTGGAGGATTATGAGTATCTTTATCTGGAGGAGATGTATCTTGAAGGTGATACGATAGCCCTTATGGGAACTGCCTGGACAAGGGGAATGGCACCAAATAATTCTGAGAATGTAGCAGTGGCAATGTTTTATGATGTAACAGACCGTAATAATCCGGAGCATATTAATACACTTAAGCAGAGCGGTGATTATATATCCTCAAGAAAGAGCGACGGATATCTTTACCTTATTTCAAACTTCACAGAACTGTCAGGAGCAAAAGAGGAAAAATATGAATCATATATTCCTATGTGTGATGATGAACTGGTAGAGGTTGAGTCGATATATTGTCCTGAGGAGATTCGTTTTTACGGATATACGGTAATTGGTTCCATTGATTTTGATAATCCTGAAGGTTATGTCGATAATGAGTCTGTAATGCTGACGAATAAGAATATGTATGTAAGCAGTAATGCCATATACTTTTTGTCTACCAGAAATAATATTGAACCATTAGAATATGATTCAGAGTATGGTTGCAGGATGAGTACTTTGGTAAAGTTTTCTTATAATAAGGGGGATATTGCTTATTTTGGAGAAACCTTGGTTCCGGGAACCACTGACAGTCAGTTCTCATTTAATGAGTATAACGGATATATAAGAATTGTAACCTGTGCTGATAAATATAAGATAATTGATGGGAATAATGGGGAGAGAGATTATTATAAATATGTAAACAGATATAATGGCTTATATATATATGATGAGAATCTGGAGCTTACAGGATATGTTGACAATGTTGCAGAGGGTGAGGAGCTAAAGTCATCCAGATTTATTGGTAATATGGCATATTTTGTAACCTTTAGGCAGACGGACCCATTGTTCGCAGTGGATGTAACTGACCCTTATAATCCGGTAATTGTAGGAGAGCTTAAGGTAACGGGATTTTCGGAATATCTCCATCCATATGGTGAAGGAAAGCTTCTTGGAATAGGCTATGAGGCTGACCCGGATACCGGTATCAGGAAGTGTCTTAAGATAAGCATGTTTGATATAACGGATGGAGCTGAGCTTAAAGAGGAATGCAAGGTTCTGCTTGAGGGCTCGTTTTATTCACCTGCACTTACAGACCATAAGTTGATTCTTGCAGATGTGCAGAAGAATATATTTGGCTTTGCTTCTTCGTATGATTTATATACCAGTGATTACTCATATGAAAATGTGGTAATGTACCAGTTGTTTACTTATGACGAGGAAGCAGGCTTTACCCAGTTAGTCGAGTGTGTGGTAGAGGATGCATATACTTCCTTCTATCCGAGAGCAATATATATTGGTGATTATCTTTATGTGATTGATTCGGAGTGTAACATATACGCTTATAAGTTATAATTATTCGGGAGGTGAAGACTCATGAAATTCTTTACCATCTGGTATCAGAAAATTATTATTGCATTTGCTGTGATTATAGTTATGGTTGGGGCGATACTGACCATTAAGGCTTTAGCATCAGGTGAGGAACCGAAAAATGTACTGCCACAGCCGGAATATATGGTTTTAAAGGATAATACTACCGGAGAGGAGGTAGTATATATGCAGGGGGATGAGGAGTATCAGGTATTATACAGTCTGGTGGACGAATGCTGGTGGCTAATGGAGAGCGGGAAGTCCATGGGTGAAGGTATTGTTCATGTGCTGTCTCTTTGGGAGGAGCCACAGCTGCAGCTTGAGTTCTCATATCCTGACATGGTTTTTATCCCGGGACTTAATAAAACTCCGGATACGATTGTGTTTGCTATGGATGAAGATGCGAAGGAGTGTACATTTCTCTTAGCCGGGGAATATGTAGATCAAAAGAAATTTGTATTCGAGTGTTCAGATACACTGAGGGAGACCTTTACGACCTGTCTGAACGGGCAATATGCAGGTGTGGATGACGAGGAATATGGTATAACACCTACCGGATATCCTAAAGGTGAGATTCAGTGCTCATATGTTATGATTAATGGCCGTGTGTATCAGAAAACGGGAACGGTAAAAGGAATTATAGATG
>JAZQLB010000176.1:0-14917 GCA_045542475.1 Lachnospiraceae bacterium
CTATAACGTCCTCTGTGAAGCAGATTAATTATTCTGTGGATAAGGTTGTATTTAAGCAGGAGGAAGATGAAACAGTAATGGTTGGGAATTTTGTTGAGAAATCCGATGAAAATTCGACAGTTAATCCAACAGAGAATTCAACAATGCTGCTTTCGGGAATTAATAGCACCCGATTAATTATGAAGGCTAAGGGCAACAAAGCAGATAGAGAATATATTCTTGAGGATTTGCCTGTTACAATTGGAAGTGCACAGGCGGATATTATAATTGGGGAAGCGGGAATAAGCAGAATACATGCAAGAATATCAAGAGAAGGAGAAATGCTTTTTATAAAGGATATGAATTCCACTAATGGAACCTGGGTTAATGACCATCAATTAAGTGTATATGAGCTTTGTAAAATTAGTAACGGTGATATAATAAAGTTGGCAGATACAAACTTTGAATTAATTGACACACTCTTTTAATAATGATAATCTATAAGCAGATGTTTTTTGAGATGTAAATAGAGAAGAAGAGGTGTGGACATATGAAGGTTAATATATATTATGGCGGAAGAGGACTTATTGATGATCCTACAATAGGAGTGCTGAACAGAATTACAGAGGTTCTTGAAGAACTGAGGGTAAATGTGGAAAGATATAATCTGCATGAGTTAAAGCATACGATTACTACATTGCCACAGACACTTAAGGAGGCTGATGCAGTAATATTGGCAGCAACTGTGGAATGGTTTGGTGTAGGCGGATATATGATGCAGTTTCTGGATTCATGCTGGTTATACGGAGATAAGGGAAAGATGTCGGATATATATATGTTTCCTGTTGTGTTGTCAAGGGCTTCCGGAGAGAAGGAGGCTGTGCTTAATCTGACAAATGCATGGGAACTGCTTGGTGGAAGGGCTTGTAATGGCTTATGTGCATATGTAGATGACCCTGTCAGCTTTGAGATGGATTCAGAATACATTAATATAATTGAGAAGAAGGGTGAAGAGATATACAGAACAGTAACACAGAAGGTAAAGAATCTGCCTTCAAGTAATAATGCAATTAAGAAGAATATTGTAAGTGAGACAATTAAGCTTACACCACAGGAGACAGAGCAGCTTTCTAAGTATGCTTCGGATGACAGCTATGTGAAGAAACAGAAGGAAGACATAGAGGCTCTTGCCGGAATGTTTAAGGAATTGCTGGATGAAGAGGATAAGGGTGGAATAGAAAGATATGTTGGCTATTTTGAGGATCATTTTATTCCACAGAGGGATTTTAATGCTACATATCTGATTAGCATCAATGATAAGAATAAGTCTATTATATTAGATATAGATAATAATGACATAATCTGTAAATTAGGGCAATTAGATGACGCTGAGGTTGTGTGCAGATTGGAGAATGCAACACTTGAGAAGATTGTACAGGGAAGACAGACCTTCCAAGGTGCATTCATGTCGGGCAGTATGACTGCCCGGGGCAATTTTAAGAATATCAGAATGCTGGATCAATGCTTTAAGTTTTAGCAGTTATAGGGAACTGATATTGTAAAACGGCAGGAGTCCTCAAGGAAATCATATGAAAGAGTTCCATTAAGAGCATCAACTGTTGTTTCGGCGATTGCAAGGCCAAGACCTATCCTGTTGGATTTATTGCTGGTAAAAGGCTCTGTCAGACTGTGCAGAAGCTTCTCATCAGGCTGCTTGCAGAAGTTTTCGACGGTTATCAGAAGGCAATGAGGCTCACTTTGCTCTACAAGACTTAAGGTAATATGCATTTTATCAGTCATATTATAGTCGCAGGATGCTTCAACCGCATTATCAATCAGATGGGTTACAGCCTCAAATAGCTTTGTGATATCCGTATTTATAGTATTATTGCAGATATTACTATTGAATATAAAGTCAGCCTCAGGGTGCTGTGTATTATTGTACTCATTAATGAGAAGACTGAGCTCTGCTATGGTTGTTTTTTCAAGTGATACCGTATCAGCATAACGGTAATAGCCTATTCGGTTAAAGGCTTCAATCAGGTATTTGATATCCCTTCCCAGTTGGCTCCAGCGAGGAAGCTCGGATAAGGTTTTATTGGTAAGATCAAGCAGCTGATATGTGCCGCTGATAACGGTAATTATATTACGCACATCATGGCAGCCGCGTTTAACTACCTCCTTGTGCTGGGCTTGCATACGAAGGAAAAGCTCATAGGCTTCGGAATGGGTGTTTTTTAGGTTTTCAAGGATTAGTTTATCTTTAGCTGATAGCATAGATACCTCCGAATATTAATATATTTACAAAAAAATATAAGCATGTTTTAACATTAGCATAATATTATAAATAAAACAAATACATTTTTACGACAAAAAAGGAGATTAAACGACATGAAAAAAGAAGATTGTATTTTTTGCAGAATTGCAAGTGGGGAGATACCATCTGCAACAATATATGAGGACGATTTATTTAAGGTTATCCTTGATTTGGGACCAGCAGCTAAAGGACATGCACTTATTTTGCCAAAGAATCATTTTGACGATTTGTTGACAGTTGATGAGGAAACAGGCTCAAAGGCATTACTTCTTGCTTCTAAGGTTGCAGCTGCAATTAAGAAGGCATTTGGCTGTGATGGAGTTAATATTCTTCAGAACAATGGAACGGCAGCAGGACAGACTGTTTTCCATCTTCATCTCCATATTATACCAAGATATGAGAATGATGGAATTGATATAGAATGGAATCCGGGAAAGGTATCTTCGGATGAATTGGCAGTAATAGCAGACGAGATTAAGGCCTGTATGTAAAACGAATGGTGACACAGTAGTATTGTAAGGAAGGAATTATTCCTGTCAGACTACTGTGTCACCATTATTTTGTATATGGTATTGCGGGCAAATGCGCCTATTATTTTACGTTGATTTTAATAAGATTAATAATTTTCGTAATGGCATCGTTAGAGGATGCCTTTTTCATTGTATCAATGAAGGTCTGTTTATTATCATACAACTCACATATTGCTGAATATAAAGCCTCATCAGTAATCTCTTCTTCTGGAAGAACCATACTATAGCCCTGCTGCTTGAAGGAGCGGGCGTTAAGAATCTGGTCTCCGCGGCTGGCGTTTGCAGATAGAGGAATAAGCAGATTAGGCTTATTAAGGGAAAGTAACTCAAAGAGTGCATTGGCTCCGGCACGGGATATGACAATATCGGCACAGGCAAATAAGTCCTTAAGCTCCTTGTCGATATATTCAAACTGATAATAGCCGGTGGTTGAGTAAAAACTTTCGTCTACTTTGCCTTTTCCACAGAGGTGGATAATCTGAAATTTCTCTAATAAACGAGGCAGAATTGCACGTATCGCCTCATTGACGCGGAGTGCACCAAGACTTCCTCCTATTACTAAGATTACCGGCTTGGCTGAAGTGAAATGGCATAAATCCAGACCGGTCTGACGGTCTCCCTGCATAAGCTCAGCACGTATTGGGGTTCCGGTAAGGAGTCCCTTATTGTCAGTAATCATTGGAACTGTTTCAGGGAAATTACAGCATACCTTGGTTGCTGCCGGAATGCAGATTTTGTTTGCAAGTCCTGGTGTCATATCTGATTCATGTATTAATACAGGAATATTAAGCTTTTTTGCAGCCAGTACAACAGGTACTGTGACAAAGCCGCCCTTTGAAAATACAATATCAGGGTTAAGCTTTTTCAGTAGCTTGTGTGCTTCAAAATATCCTTTAATAACACGAAACGGGTCTGTAAGATTCTTTAAATCCAGATAACGTCGTAGCTTGCCGGAAGATATTCCGTAATATGGAATCTGTTGTTCTTCGATTAATTTCTTTTCAATTCCGTTATAGGAACCTATGTATGAAATGTCGAAATCATTTTTTTTCAGGGATGGAAGCAGGGCGATGTTAGGTGTAACATGACCTGCGGTTCCGCCGCCTGTTAAAACTATTTTTTTCATATTTTCTCCCCAATAAAAAACTATTTTGCAGCCTTAAGAGCCTGTGCCAGCTGGTCAGGACATGAGGTCTGCTTAGGTCCGCACTTAATTCCTTCAAGTCTTCTTATAGCTTCATCAACGTTCATTCCCTGTACCAATGCGGCAACACCCTGAGTGTTTCCTGAACATCCGCCAACAAACTGTACAGATTTTACAATATCTCCCTCAAGTTCAAGGTGAATTTCTCTTGAGCATACGCCCTGTGGTTTATATATCATAGTGTCTCCAATCCTTCGTAAAATACGAATGTGTTTATTAATAATTATTATCGTGAAATGTATTATAGCATAATAATCGCTCAAGTGGTATAATAAATAAAAAATATTTGGAGGACGAGCATTTTATGATAGGAATAATTGGTGCTATGGAGGAAGAGGTTCTTTCGCTGGCAGAGATGATGAGTGATGTTACAACTGCCAATGTGGCAGGGATGATTTTTAAACAGGGTATCCTCGAGGGCAAAGAGGTGGTTGTTGTACGAAGTGGAATAGGTAAGGTTAATGCAGCAGTGTGTACACAGATACTTGTTGACAGATATAGTGTGGATGCTGTCATTAATACAGGTGTTGCCGGCTCACTTAAAAATGAGATTAATATTGGTGATATTGTTATTTCAAGTGATGCCATACAGCATGATATGGATGCAACAGGCTTTGGTTATGAGTTGGGCGTAATTCCAAGAATGGTAACTTCGGTTTTTGTGGCTGATGAGAAGCTTATTTCGGCAGCGAAGGCAGCTTGTGAGGCAGCAGTCCCTGAGATTGGAGTGTTTGTAGGCAGAGTTGTAAGCGGTGACCAGTTTATTACTGATTCTAAGGTTAAGGACGGTCTTATTAAGAATTTTGCAGCATATTGTACAGAGATGGAGGGGGCTGCCATTGCACAGGCGGCATATCTTAATAATGTGCCATTTCTCGTAATTCGTGCCATTTCGGATAAGGCTGATAACAGCGCATCAATGGATTATGGCGAATTTGAGAAAAAGGCAATTGAGAACTCTGTGCTTCTTATGAAGGAGCTTGTAAGAAGTCTGTAAGCTATATGCAATAATTGGTATAATGATAAAATAAGTCGCATTTTGTAGATAATTTGAATATAATACCCCCTTGGGCTGTAGAAGTTTTGACGGTAGAATACCAACATATAACAGTCTTAGGAGGGTATTTTTTATGCAGGAATACTTGCAGCTAATTGAAGAAAATGTATTTGTAATGGTTATTGCCATAATAGGAATTGTGGGCTGTGCAGCATACAGCTTAGCCGGAAAGGGGCTTAATATATTATATGACGAAAGTCAGTCAATGACATCCACCAATAATCCTTTTATCAAGCAGCTTAAGCTCAGACGTGAAAACGGAATGAGAATTAATGTTAATATCAGCAATACCTATGCTTTTATTGCAAAAAATATGGACAAGTATAAGTATTTGAATATGACCATTCGTGATTATGTAAAAATGGCATGGCTGGTGCAGCTTCTTTGTGTAATGATAGGGCTTATTGGCGGTATTCTTAAAATGAATATGTGGTTTGTGGTATATGGTATTATATGTGCCATGGCTGTTAATTGTGTAGGTAAAATCGAGGATATTGACAGACGAGAGACACAGGTAATTATTAATATGGTGGATTACTTTGATAATATTCTTGCCATGGATAAAAAAATGGTGGAAAGTCAGAGTAATCAAGATTATAATATAGCTGATACGGTAAATGCAGATACTGTGAAGGAGCTGGAGAAAACGAAGCCATTAGGAAGAACGGAGACAGGGCATACTGCTGTATCCTTTGCAGGAGAAATGAGTACCATTTCAAGTGAGCAGAAGAAGCTTATTGAGGAGGTACTTAGAGAATATTTGACATAGGAGAAGTTTGGAGAGAGAATACATGAATATAGTAATGTTGGATATGGTAGCATTGGGCGATGATGTGGATTTAAGCATTTTTGAAAAGCTTGGAAATGTAACCCGATATAAGAATACAGCGCCAGAGGATGTAATAGAGCGCTCTAAGGATGCGGATGTAATTCTTACTAATAAGGTTGTGTTTGGAAAGGAAGAGCTTGATGCACTTCCACGTCTTAAGTATATTGGTGTGAATGCTACCGGAACTAATAATATTGATTTGGAATATGCGGCTAAGAAGGGGGTTACCGTAACAAATGTTAAGGGTTACTCCACAGATGCGGTGGTACAGCATACCTTTGCGCTGCTGTTTTATGTATATGAAAAATTACGTTATTATGATGATTTTGTTAAGTCAGGTGCCTATTCTGACTGGTGTTGCTTTACTCATTTTGAGGAGAAATTCTATGAGCTTAAGGGTAAGACTTGGGGAATAATCGGTCTTGGCGAGATTGGAAGGGGTGTGGCAAAAATAGCGGAAGCCTTTGGCTGTAAGGTTATTTATTATTCCACATCTGGAAAAAATAATAATTCTGATTATGAGAGGGTGGAGTTTGATGAGCTTTTAACCAAGTCGGATATTATTTCCATCCATGCACCGCTTACTCCTGCAACAAATGGCTTGATTGATAAGGCGGCATTTGCTAAAATGAAAAAGTCCGCAGTGCTTATTAATGTGGGAAGAGGACCGATAGTAATGGATGAGGATTTGCTGGAAGCATTGGAGAATAACCAAATTGCGGCGGCGGCACTTGATGTGGTAACCGTTGAGCCGATTGAAAAGACTAATCCACTGCTTACATTTAAGGACAGCAGAAGACTTATTATCACTCCTCATATTGCGTGGGCTCCATGTGAGACCAGACAAAGACTGGTGGACGAGGTATATGAGAATCTTCTTGCCTTTACTAAGGGACAGAAGCGGAATGTAGTAAATGATATTTATACCGTTTAGAATAAAGAACATGGAGAAGCATAATGGGAAAGATAACAATTTTAGAGGAAACAACAAGAAATCCAATCAGTCTTATGGGCGAGCGTGCCGGAGTATGCTGGGGGGCAGATATTACTGACAAGGAAAAGAATTACAAGAGAGGTCTTGACTGTTTGAAGTCTGGTCATGGAAGAGTAATGGAGTACGTTAATGTGGAGATGGTAATTGACGGATATTCTGCCCGTGTAATCCGTGAGTGGTATACACACCTTGGCGGGGCACCAACAAGACTTCAGGCAAGCACACGTTACATCAGCTATGATAATTTTGAATATGTAATGCCTCCTAAGATTGCAAATAATCCTGCGGCAGCAGCTAAATATACAGCCATGATGGAAGGCATCAGCGCTACCTGCAAGGAGCTTGAGACTGAGCTTGGAATTCCAAGAGAGGATGCAGCCATGCTGCTTCCACTTGGCATGAGTACCAAGATAGTTGATAAGCGTAATATGCGTAACCTCATTGACATGAGTGGTCAGCGTATGTGCACAAGAGCCTACTGGGAGTACAGAATCCTGTTTAATGATATCTGCAAGGCTTTATCTGAGCTTTCTGAGGAATGGAAATATATTGTAGATAATTACTTTAAACCAAAATGTGAGGTTTTAGGCTACTGCCCTGAGAGAAAGTCCTGCGGAAGAATGCCTAAAAAGGAAGCTTAAGAAATAAATGTAGTCACTTTTAATCTTTACTCTGAATGCAATTTATTTTAGAAATATATGTGATGAACTCAGATTAAATAGAAACAACACACAGAAACAAATCCAGGGGTGGGAGATATTTTGACAACCTTTTTTGGCGTTCTTAGCGTAGGCGAAATCCACTATCTACGGAGACTTAGGAGCGAGGCTTCACCCGAGCTTCTTAGTCGTAGTTGATAGTTAGTTTGATGGAGCGTTGCCAACTTGGTTGTAAAAATATCTCCCATCCCTGGATTTGTTTCGTACGGAGTGCTTACTTTAATCCTCCTCAATCACATGTATCTCCAAATAATCAAATTCAATCTGCTCCACAAAATTATCTTGATAAAATCTAGCCTTATCATGCCTCTTGAATTCATTAATTGTACTATCCAGCCATATAGGCTTCCCTAAATCAAATCCATAGCATATATCATCAATAGCCGCAAATACCTTCTTTGTACGCGACATTTCTATATCATTATTGCATACCACCATATCCTTAAGCATGTGGTTATCCTTAAATATTTTTGCCCATAAACGGAACATGTCATTTCACCGCCTTTGTAGTTACTTAGTTTTTTTAGTTATTTGACGAGAGGGCTGAAGGCAATAACAGCTTATTTACAAGCTCAACACATTTATTGAATTTTGTAAGATAATCTCCCTCGATATATTCAAAGGTTTTTCCATGTGTTTTGTAAATATTGGCTATTATGTCACGATATTTTTCTCTGTTATCGCGAATTTCTTCGCTGCGGTCGCCATCCTGTACCCACTTTACATCAGGTGCAAGAAACAGAATCAGATCGTAGTTGTTTATTGCATCAATTGCATCGGAAAGCCGAATATTAAGTTGGTCCCCTTCAAGAAATCCAAGGTAGAACCGGGTAATAAGACAGTCAGTATCACAGAAAAGAACCTTGTTACTATGTTCTGTTGCCTTTAGCTCGTTTAATTTGTGGGTAAGGAGTATTTCAGTAAAGTCCTCATCAAGCATCATTGTATCTGTGCCGGATTTAGCTGAAAGCTCACGTCCTGCCTCTTCGATATAGTTAGTATTGAAGTAGTTGGCAAGATTTATCGTCATTACTGACTTTCCGGAGCTTTCTACCCCAATTATAAGAACTTTTTTCACATAATAGGGTTTTACAAAGTTTGGAAGCCAGTCCCAGTGTCCATAAATGTCTTTTCTAAGCTCTGTAGAGCTGATCTCATCTCTTTCAAATACATAGAATTCACTTTCAGGGTAATTTACATTCCAAAAGCTGTTTTTATCATAATCTGAACCACAGAATACGATATCAATAGGCTCTCCAATCTTATTCTTAATGTATTCAGTATCTGCAATGGATTTTTCGGTTGTATAATCTGCTTTGGTTGCACAGTTATCACGGATTGTAAGGATTTTTACATTGCCAATATGCTTTATTGACTGATATAACCATCTGTAACGAACCCTGTAATTTATCTCATACCTTTCTGTTCCGATACTAAGAACCACATAAAGCTTTTCGCACATACAGGCTGCCTTTATTATGCAGCGCAGGTGTCCTTTGTGCATCGGATTGAAGGAGCCTCCATACATTCCTATCTTATACATTTTTTACCTCACTTAATGACTTATTTGTTTTTGTATCATTAAGCCATTTTACCAGCATAATTATTGCATTTATTAAGTAAATTGACCACATTAATACCAGTGCTATGTCACCGCTATTGTTAATGAAAACATATACCCACATGATAACGGTTACAATATCTACGATTACCCAAAGCACCCATTGCTCCATATATCTTTTTACACAAAGAAACTGGGCAAAAATCGAGAATACAGTACTCATGGCATCTATAAAAGGTAATGTACCGTTCATAAGCATGAGAATATATCCGTAGATTACGGTTCCGATTGTTACGCTAAGGTAAGCAATAACGCTGTTTTTTAGTGAAAGGCGTTTCTTTATAACCTCGTCTGTTTCTTTGTTCATATTCTTAGACCACATGTACATACCAACAAAGTTCATTGGAACATAGTAGATAAGATTTAGCATTACCTCGCCCCAGTATTTCGCCTTCCATGCTACAATTGCATATAAAATGGTATTGATTGTTCCGAACCAGAAGCTTGAAAGTTTTCCCTTGCCGGTTAAAATAACACACCAGATGCCTGTAAGCGATGCAAAGATACCGACAGCTGTATCACGCCAATAGAAAGAAACACCCAGAATTACCACTGTAGCAATTACAATCCAGAATATCTCCCATTTCTTCCAGCCGGTAAATTCTTTTTTTAATATATCCTTTACTTTATTCATATTTTTCTCCCGCATATTTTATTTTAAGGCTATACTACCATATTCGTACATTTCCGAAAAGCAATTTCTAAAAAACTCTTGATTTTTACCAAGTAAGGTGTATAATCAGTAAATAATCGTTGTTAAGACAGGTGTCAAGACACTGGTCGATGGGAGGTACAAGAGCAACGGTGCAAAATACATATATAATATGGAGGGAAAAATGAAAAAGATATTTGATAGGATATTTATTGATGGTCTGGGTGGAATGGCATTAGGCTTGTTCTCAACTTTAATTATCGGAACAATAATTGCCCAGATTGGTTCATTAGTTGGTGGACCTGTAGGTGCATATCTTATAGCCATAAGTAATGTGGCTAAGACCCTTACCGGTGCAGGAATCGGTGTTGGTGTAGCGGCTAAATTTAAGGAAAGTCCGTTAGTTACAGTATCAGCAGCAGTAGCAGGTATGATTGGTGCATTTCCAAATACAGCATTAGAAAGCTTTGCGTTAGGTAAGCCGGGTGAGCCGTTAGGTGCCTTTGTAGCAGCTTTTGTTGCAATTGAGCTTGGTAATCTTGTATCAGGAAAGACTAAGCTTGATATTATTCTTACACCAAGTGTATCCATTTTGTCAGGTGCGGTTGTGGGATTCTTTGTAGGACCATACATTTCTAAGTTTATGTACTGGCTTGGAAGTCTTGTTAATTATAATGTAGAGCAGTCTCCTATTATTGGAGGTATTATTGTATCAGTGCTTATGGGTATGATTCTGACAGCACCAATAAGCTCTGCTGCAATCGGAGTATCCATGGGCTTGTCCGGACTTGCAGCAGGTGCAGCTACAATAGGCTGTTGCTGTAATATGGTGGGCTTTGCAGTAGCCAGCTATAGAGAAAATAAGCTTGGCGGATTAATTGCACAGGGTATAGGAACCTCAATGCTTCAGGTACCAAATATTGTTAAGAAGCCTATTATATGGCTTCCTGCAATTATATCAAGTGCCATACTTGGACCAATAAGCTCAGCAGTACTTAAAATGACAAGTAATGCCACCGGTTCGGGTATGGGAACTGCCGGTTTTGTAGGTCAGTTTATGACCTGGCAGGTTATGACACAGACAACACCGCCGGTAATTGTGGCAATTGAGATTTTGCTTATGCATTTCTTATTACCGGCAATTATTACCCTTTCAGTTTCTGAAGCAATGAGAAAGCTTGGCATGATAAAGAACGGCGACATGCAATTGCGCTTGTAATAGCAGTTTTGTTTTCAATTATATTACGAGCAGGGCATAAGCAGTATAGCAAGCCATTTGATATTGTTTCGGCAAGGTGCATTACGGTTTTTAAACGTGTGGTCTGTAAAAGCATGGGGTCCAGACCTCCAGACACATTAACAATGCCTGTAATATGCAAATCGCCTACATCTGGCAGCTTTTTGTTGACACCCAATCCGGGTTTGAGCGGGCCTTCTCCCACTGTTACATAGCCAACATGGTCAAGTGCACCAAGAGAGGCATCGATTGCAATAATATAAGCATTTTTGTGATGATTTTCAATAAAGGTTAATGTGTCGCATAGGTTTACTGCATGTACGGGATTATCAAGAGTTCCGTATATATGCAATGTTTTTCCCAGCTCGGTGGACAGCTTGTGGCCGATAAGTGGACCGAGACTGTCGCCTGTTGACCTGTCAGTGCCAATGCATACGATTACAATATCGTTTAACTTTTTTTCAGACTTTAGTATAAGCTCCGTCAGCTGAACTCCTATTTCGTAAGCTGCGCGGGGCTTTGTTGCATTAATATAATAATTTTCCTGATATTTTTTCATATTGAGATTATATGTAAGGATGTCCATTTTTATTCATTTGATTATTTTTGCGAAAAAAGATTAAAAAAGTCGTAAAAAAAAGGTGCGAATATGCAAATAAAATGGTACACTTATGGTATTGGTTATAGAGAGGTGATAAATTGTGATTGAATATGTAAAGAGAAATGGTAACAAGTTCGTATTACCGAAGAATATCAGACAAGTCGGGGATATGGATTTAGACAAAAGAGTATATATTGAGGACTACGTGTATTCATTTATAAAGGAGCTTACTCCGGATGAGGATGATGAAGGAAGAGTGGGAGTTCTTTTAGGTGAAGAGAAACAGTTCGGAGCGGATACATATGTATTTGTACGTGGAGCCATGGAGGTAATTAATGCATCTGTTTATGATGGAAGGATTGCATTTACAGAAGAGACCTGGCATGCCATTAACGCTAACAAGAGTCTGTATTTTAACAGCATGAACATTGTTGGTTGGTTCCTTGTATCAGAAGCTATTAAACCGGATAACAATGCATCCGTTGAGAGAACTCATATAGACAGTATTGGCAAACATAAGCTTTTTATGTATGTGAATCCGGCAGAGCTGATTGAGGATGTATATTCCTGCTTTGATGGTGGGCTTGAGCAGCTTGATGGATATGCAGTATACTTTGAGAAAAATGATGAGATGCAGGCATATATGGCAGCTGTTTATCAGGAGCGTAAGCGTACTCATAATGATGATATTGTTATTAGAAAGTACAGACAGCTTCTTAAAGAGAATAATTATGAGCCAAAGGCGAGAAAACAGCTTTCATTAATGTATGCTGTAAGCACTATTCTTGTAATTCTGGTATTGGTTATCGGAGTTGGAAAGCTACAGGCTGTCCAGACACCGGAGGTGATAGAGACAACACCAGAGGATACAGCTAATTATGTGGAATCAGGGGTGGATGTTAATGCAACTGTTGCACCGATAGAGGATGCTACTTTGAATATAGATTTTGTAGAGGGAGATGTTACTGCAGAGGCTACAACAGAGGAACTGGAGTCTTCAGCCTCAGAGGAGACAACGGAGGCAGTCAGCGAGACTGAAACAGAGCCGGTAACAGAGGCTGCAACAGAGGAACCACAGACTGAGACAACCACAGAGGCTACAACAGAGGCAGCAACCCATAGGACATATGTTGTTAAGTCCGGTGATACATTATATGATATTCTTATAAGAGAATATGGTAATCTTGATAATCTTCAGGCATTGTTTGATCTGAATGGAATAACGGATGGTGGTAATTCTATTGATGTTGGTGATGAGTTACTGCTTCCATAGTAATATACGGAGTTAGTATGGGTAATAAAAAAAGATATATAATAGTGCTGCTGATAATACTGCTGCTTGCCGGAGGAGGAATATATTTGGGGCTTCGATACCTGAATTCAAATCCTGTATATACAGAGTATGAGGTAACAAATTCCACAGACCGTGCTGACAGTAAAAGTGCAGGATATATTAAATATTGTGAGGGTTTTATACGATACAGCAGGGATGGAATAACATATTACAATTCAGATAATGTTCCTCAATGGAATACACCATACCAATTTCAGCAGCCATATGTGGATATCAGAGGTGAGTACTGTGCAGTGGCAGAGATTGGTGGTTCACAGATACATGTATTTAATAAATCCGGCAATATAATGTCAGTTGATACCGTGCTTACAATAGTTACGGTAAGTGTTTCGGAAAGAGGCTATGTAGCGGTAGTTCTAAAGGATGCATCCGCAGAATATATTGAGATGTATGATACCAACGGAGAAAAGGTATACCATATAAAATCTTCCATTGAGGGAGAGGGGACTCCTGTTGACATTTCTGTTTCAGATGATGCACAGAAGCTGGCGGTAAGCTATGCAACTGTTGATAATGGGCAGATTAATACCAGTATAACCTTTTATAATTTTGGTGAAGTTGGTAAAAATGAAGCTGAACGTCTGGTAGGCGGTTATGATGAATATAAAGGTATGCTTGTACCAGTAGTTCAGTTTGTTAATGACAGTACGGTTGTAGGCTTTGGAACCGGTAAGGTAAGTATTTTTACAATAACCCAGTATCCCAAGCTTATTGCAGATATAATTCCAAAAAGCGATATACATGGCATCTTTTATTCAGAAAAATATATTGGTCTTATATATGTTAATAACGAACAGGGGAGTCCTTATAAGATAAGTGTATATGACTTAAATGGTGTTAATGTTTTCGAGCTGGGAATTGCCACTAATTATAAGGAATACTTATTTGTAGAGGATAATATACTGATGTATGATGATAATGATGTAATGCTGGTAGGGCTTAATGGAACAGTTCGTTTTAACTATACATTTGAGACTGCCATTGATGCATTGATTCCGGTGTCCGGAATTGATGTATATGATTATATCAGTTCAAGAAAGGTACAGAAAATTCAATTAAAATAGAACAAAAGAAAGGATGAGTAATATGAATGGGGTATTGATTTTAGTTATAGGTATTTTGGCTGTAATGACCTTTTTAGGATTTAAGAAGGGATTGATAAAAATGGTTTTATCAATGATTTCCCTTATTGTAACAATAATTGCTGTTAGTATAGTAACGCCGATTATTTCAGATTTGATTAAAGATAATACATCAGTTATGGCGACAATTGAAGCCGCAGTAGATGAAAGTCTTGAGATAGATGATGAAGTTTTAGATAATGTCCAGCTTGATGTTATTGATAATCTGGAGATACCGGATGTTATTAAGAATCTGATTAAGGATAATGAAACCATAGAAAAATATAAGGAAATGGGAATAGAATCCTTTAATACATATGTGGTTAAGCTGGTTGCCAACACTATTTTTAATGTGATTGTATTTGTTGTTTCTTTCATCATTGTTTTTATTGCAGTAAGAATCGTATTTGCGGCTATTAATCTTATCAGCAAGCTGCCTGTAATTCATCAGGTTAATACTCTGGCAGGAACTGTAGTAGGCTTTGTTGAGGGCGTGATTATTGTATGGATATTCTTTGCGGTAGTAACAATGTTTGGCAGCACGGAGTTTGGAATGGACGTGTTTGCACAGATTAATGGTAATGCGTTCCTGTCATTTGTATATAATAATAACCTTATAATGAAATATTTGGTAAATATTATTTAAAAAAAGTACTTGACGGAAGAAGAACAGGGTGATATAATGTAAAAGCTGTTGAGGCT